>CAMTOW010000290.1 GCA_947074245.1 uncultured Bacteroidales bacterium
CTTAAGAATGAGATCAGAAACGTACCGTTCACCATTGGTCTGAACAATTTCACCATTCACCGCTATCCGGGATCGAACAGTCCTTCCTCTTATGAAAGCGATCTGACGCTGACCTCGGGAAATAAAAGCCGAAGAGAAGTATTGTTCATGAACAAAGTGATTCACGAACAGGGGTATCGCCTGTATCAGTCATCTTACGATCCGGATGAAAAAGGAACGATTCTGATTGTCAACTATGACCCTACCGGTACGATCATCACTTACATCGGATATGTATTGATGTTTCTGGGAATCCTGTGGATCTTACTTTCGAAAGGATCTCGTTTTGGAATTCTTCGTTCGCAACTGAAAAGAATCAGTGCGGCTACGCTTCTTCTTTTCTCTATCGGATTTGCTCAGGCACAAGCGCAGAGTACGGATGAGTTGATGAAGGAGATGCACCGTTTCGTTCCCACGCGCGAACATGCCGATAAATTCGGAGAACTGATCGTACAATGTCATACCGGAAGAACCGAACCGATCGATACCTATGCATCGAAACTGCTTCGCAAACTTCATAAAAGCAAAAGTTTCAACGGATACAGCGCTGAACAGGTATTGCTGGGACTGATCATTTATCCGGAATACTGGAATTCGCTACCGTTGATAGAAACGGATAACGCCGAACTCGCATCTATCGCGGGCAGTAAAGACAAATACATCTGTTATTACGGCTTATTCGATAACAACGGAGATTATAAACTTCAACAGAAAGTTGATGAAGTATATAAGAAGACTCCGAAAGAGCGTACGAAATCGGATAAGGATATCTTGAAACTGGATGAAAAAGTAAATATCATCTACGCACTTCAACAGGGAGAATTGCTCGCCCTCTTTCCGGATGAGAACGATAAAAGCGGAAAATGGTATTCGCCGGGGGAAGAGCTGTCGATTTTCGCCGGAAAGGATTCTATGTTCGTCAGCAAAATATTCCCTTGGTACCTGAGTGAGCTCGACCATGGGATTCGTGAAAACGATTGGCAGGAAGCGAATCAGTTGATCAATATGATGGCTACGTATCAAAAAGCAAAGGGTAGTACGCTATTCCCGGGAGAGAACCGGATCAAGGCGGAACTTCTTTACAACCGATTGAATATTTTCGGACGTTCCGCTATGTTTTATCTGGCCTGCTCGCTTCTCCTATTAATATTCGCTATTTGGCGTATGTTTAAGTCGAATCGGGTTAACCGGATCGGAGTAGGAGTATTGTGTAGCATGATTCTGCTGCTTTTCATCGCGAATACGGCCGGTTTGGCTATGCGATGGTACATATCTGGACAAGCACCCTGGTCGAACGCATACGAGTCGATGGTATATGTAGCTTGGACGGCTCCGCTTGCTGGAATGTTTTTCATGCGCCGTTCCCCTTTAACATTCGGTTTATCGGGTCTATTGGCGGGATTCATTCTTTTGGTATCCAATTTCAATTTTATGGATCCGGAAATCACTCCGCTCGTACCGGTATTGAAATCTCCATGGCTGATGTTTCACGTCGCGATCATTATGGCCAGTTACGGATTCTTCGGCATGAGCTTCTTCATCAGTCTATTTTCGACACTGACGTCATTGAGTAAAAAAAGTGATCGTTTCGCATTAAAATTGAAAGAGCTTCGGATTATGAACGAATTATCACTGATCATCGGACTCTGTCTTTTGAGCGCCGGAACATTCTTAGGAGCGATCTGGGCGAACGAATCATGGGGACGTTACTGGGGTTGGGATCCGAAAGAGGTATGGGCTTTGGTGACGATGTTCGTTTACGCTTTCGTTACTCACGCACATCGGATAAAAGGATTACGAAGTGATTTTGCATTCAACACCATGACAATTTATGCTTTCGCTTCGGTATTGATGACCTATTTCGGCGTGAATTATTATTTGTCGGGACTTCATTCGTATGGAAAAACCGATACGCCGGTCGTACTTCACATCATTTACGGACTTTATTTTTTGCTAACCATATTGGTTGCATGCTCCTTTATAAAAAGGAGAAAAGAGCGGATTTGATTAAAATAAAAAATCGGAACGAATTATCGTTCCGATTTTCCCTCTTATTCATCTCACTTATTCACATAAAAAACCTACACATTTTCCCAAATGCCTATGGTCTATTTTTTTATCTATAAAGAACATCAATCTGTGACCGATGTCCTCTGTAAATAATTATTCAATATATATGCCAAAATCGACTTTCATCATGCCATAAAAAACAAAGCACTGATTTTCAACACAGTATACAATTCTACATTTTTAGCAAATCTTGTAGAAAAATGTGGAGGTGTGGAATTTTTCCACAAATAATCTGTGGAAGTCAGTCATTCTTTTTGATTTGATTATTTCATAACTTTGCGAAGTCAAATACAATCCTGATGAAAAAAAGCTTCGAATCGAAAATCCGATTCAATATATTTCTGATCATCTTACTTATTATCGTAGCGTGTGGCGGAATCTTTTTCTACTTCTATAATTTCCAAGAGCGTCTGGCTACCCAGAAAACGGAAGTTGAAAATGACTTTACGGCATTATCCCGAACCAACGAGTTAATCTATTCGGTGAATGAAGCCCAATCCATAGCCGGATTTTACGTATCTACGAAACGAAGAAGATATCTTCATAGTTTTCGAAGACATATCAAAGTGATCGATTCGTTGATTCACGAAATGTCGGTCGACAACAATTATCCGCACCACAACGAAAAGCTACAAGAGATAAGCAGACTGCTCAATCAGCAAGCTGTAACGATCGCGGAGCTGAACAAGCAGATCAACAAGCAAAACCCGGTACAGATCATTCATGAGAAGATTCAGAGTTATGAACCTCCCGTCGTGAAAGACACGATGTATGTGACTACCGTCGTGCAGGATACGATCGTAAACAAACTTCCCAAACGGAATTTCATAAAAAGACTGGGCGCCGTATTTTCACCTCCGAAAGACAGTGTGATCCTGGTTAAGGCTCATAAGACCGATACGATAAAGATTGAGAAAAACGAGACACCCTCCATCATTATGGAGGTGGACAGCGTTGCGCGTGAAGCAAGTATCAACTATGAAACCAATATCCGAGAAATCGACAAACGAATTACGGATCTGATTGCGTTCTCGCAGGAAATATCTACGAAAATATCATCTCTCCTGATGGAATTGCATCGAGAGACGTTGAACTCGACTTTATCCGCTATTCAGAAGAACGAACAAAGTCTATCGCAGAATTATCACTACTCTTTGATCGGAGGAGGTTGTCTGTTATTTCTGATCTTCGTATTCACCTTCCTGATCATCAATTATGCCAACAAAGAATCCATCGCGCATAAAGCATTGAAAAAAGCGAATGACCGAACGAAACAACTGATGGAGAGTCGTCATCAGCTTCTTCTTTCGGTATCGCATGATATAAAGACTCCGCTCGGATCGATCCTCGGATATCTGGATCTTTGGAACGGAGAGAAACGAAGTGAGATCGAGTCGATGCGCAACTCAGGGAAGCATATTCTTTCTTTGCTGGAAAATCTTTTGAAATTCTCCAGTCTGGAACAAGGTACCCTTCAAGTAACGGAAAACGAATTCAATCTATATGATCTTTATACGGATACGGCGGATATGTTTGAACCGCTGGCTCGTAAGAAAGGACTCGCATTTCAACGGATCTCACCTCTTCAGAAAGACGTTCACCTCTTGGGCGACGTGATCAAAATCAAACAGATCATCATCAATATTCTTTCGAACGCTGTAAAATACACCGTGAAAGGAGACGTTTATTTCGAGATGAGTTATTCGGAAAAAATGTTGACGGTACGAATCAGCGACACCGGAGTAGGTATCCCGAAAGAGAAGATCGGAAGAGCGTCGTGTAGGGAAAGAGTGTTAAGATTAGTGTAGAT
>CAMTOW010000291.1 GCA_947074245.1 uncultured Bacteroidales bacterium
ATGAATTTTCTATTGCAAAGTTACGAATTAAATAGTTAGAATTCTATACATCAGACGAATGCTTTGATTGTTTATCTATAAATAGATCATCTTACACCTTGTTATTTTTAAACAATCTACACAAAGCATCTATTCATTAACACAGAAGAGAGATTACGTGTTAATTTTTCAAAAATGTATTAATTTATATTTTCAAACGATTTCGATATTAGGATTATATACTTACCTTTGTGTTAAAATATTAATATCGCTAGTCTATATATTAGAATAACCTATTCTAAATAATTGACTAACAAGACAATCTTTACTGATTATTAGAGTCTGCCGCATAATGGTTATGACTTTTTCAGAATTCATCATTCATTGATTCTATGAAACGAAAAACTTATTTTTCACCAGAAATTGAAATATTGATTATTGAACCCGAAGGCGTGATAACGGTCTCTACAGATCCACCAGACATCGGAGACAATGGAAATCCGGGTGAAGGTGGAAACCCCGGAGATGGCGGGCATCCCGTAAACCCGGGAACAAGATCGTCGTATTTCAAATCTACACAACGCCAGACCTTCAACCGTAGCTTTACAAGAAAGTAAACGACTTATCATATACTGAACAGAGGATATGCCCATAGGACATATCCTCTGTTTTGTTTTACTATATTGAAAAACCGGCTGTTATTTCTTCTCTTTATCCCATTCTTCCCTGCGCTCGCCCTCTTTCTTTTCGGGTTCATTCTCTTTTACGAATGGCTGCGAATAGAGCGTAAAACCCGTACCATCTACCACACATACCTTATAATCTGTTACATATTGCGCAAAACGCTTCGGATTGTGGCGAAATTCTTCAGCTTGTTCAATCGCACGATCTTTATTATCTCCCACATAGGCATCTTCAGGTGAATATGCAGTTCCATCCTTTGCGATAAAGGTTACATTGTAAAGTTTCATAAAAATCAGAATTAATGAATTAGATAATCATTCTTTTCCGATATACCCCATAAATTAAATGGATTCAACCGGTATATTCGGATTCTTCAGATATAACAAATCATTCGCTTTTTAAGTTTAATGATAATATTTCTGCACAATTTTAAACAGAATGTATCATTTTAGCCACGAAATGTTGGATAATTAATTTCAAAAGCCTAATTTGCGCTCGCCTGATTAGGTCAATCAATGGAATACTCAGATAATTCATTAAATCAATCACCTTTCCAACCATGAGTTTAAGAATGCTCGTACTTGCCAAGCAGGTACCTGACACACGTAATGTCGGCAAAGATGCAATGAAAGCCGACGGAACGGTCAATCGTGCCGCTTTGCCGGCTATTTTCAACCCGGAAGATTTGAATGCGCTTGAACAGGCACTACAATTGAAAGAAAATAATCCGGGATCTACCATCCAACTTCTAACGATGGGACCTCCGCGCGCAGCGGATATTATTCGAGAAGGGTTATTTCGCGGAGCAGACGGAGGAGTCTTACTGACCGACCGTGCTTTCGCCGGAGCCGATACACTCGCAACATCATACGCTCTTTCATGTGCAATCCGCAAAATGGACGGTTTCGATATCATTATCGGAGGGCGCCAGGCTATCGACGGCGATACGGCCCAGGTTGGTCCGCAGGTTGCAGAAAAACTTGGAATCGCTCAAATCACGTATGCCGAAGAAATTCTGGATGTCTCGAATGGTGAAATCACCGTAAAACGACGTTTGGAAAGAGGAGTCGAAGTGGTTCGCGCCAAACTGCCGGTTTTAATAACCGTAAACGGAACGGCGGATGAGTGCCGCCCTAGAAACGCCAAACTGCTTCAACGATTCAAGCACGCCCGTACCGTAAGCGAACAGCAAAGTTCCGACAACGACTACATCGCGCTTTATAACGATCGTCCTGAACTGAATCTGACGGAATGGAATACGAAAGACGTTGATGCAAAACTTGAAGATTGCGGACTTTCGGGTTCACCAACGAAGGTGAAAAAGATCGAAAACGTAGTTTTTCAAGCAAAAGAAAGCAAGAGAATGGGAGCTTCCGATCTGGAGATCGAAGATCTTGTTATCGAATTAATCACAAATCATACCATCGGATAAACTTATGAATAATCTTTTCGTTTATTGCGAAATCGAAGACGGAATCATCAGCGAAGTCAGTCTGGAGCTCCTTACGAAGGGTCGCTCACTCGCAAATCAGCTAAAATGCAAACTCGAGGCAGTCGTTGTCGGTGATAAACTGGACAATGCTCCTGATCAAATATTCCCCTATGGCGCGGATACGGTTTTCCTTGTAGAGGACGCGCGTCTTTACCCTTATACCTCTCTTCCTCACTCCGAGGTGTTAATCAATCTTTTCCAAGAACAAAAGCCTCAAATCTGCTTGATGGGAGCTACATCCATCGGGCGCGACTTAGGCCCGCGCGTATCGTCTGCACTTCATAGCGGACTGACAGCCGATTGTACCGCATTGGAGATTGGCAGCCATGAAGAGAAGAAAGAGAACAAAACGTATGAGAATCTTTTATATCAGATCCGTCCGGCGTTCGGTGGAAACATCGTTGCAACGATTATCAATCCGGAATGTCGCCCTCAGATGGCAACTGTACGCGAGGGTGTAATGAAAAAAGAGGTTTTCGACCCTGCTCATAAAGGCGAAATAGTCCGTTTGGATGCAAAAAAATATGTGAGCGATGCTGCTTTCGCCGTAGAGGTGATTGAGCGACACATGGAAAAATCGAAAGTAAACATCAAAGGATCGCCTATTATTGTAGCAGGCGGATATGGTGTAGGTTCTAAAGACGGATTTGATCTATTATATAAGCTTGCATCTACGCTGAATGCTGAAGTGGGAGCCTCGCGTGCTGCGGTAGATGCCGGATTCTGCGAACATGATCGTCAGATCGGTCAGACAGGTATCACTGTCCGTCCGAAATTGTATATCGCATGCGGTATTTCCGGACAGATCCAGCACATTGCCGGAATGCAGGAAAGTTCAATGATCATCGCTATCAACAATGATCCGAACGCACCGATTAACAATATCGCCGATGTCGTTATTACCGGAACGGTAGAGGACGTCGTACCGAAACTGATCAAATACTATAAGAAAAACTCGAAATAACTCATGGCTAATTTCTATACAGATACCCCGGAACTGAGATTCCACCTCAATCACCCGCTCATGAAACGGATCGTTGAGTTAAAAGAAAGAAACTATACCGAAAAAGATAAATATGATTATGCTCCTATCGATTTTGAAGACGCAATGGACAGCTACGACAAAGTACTGGAAATCGTCGGTGAAATCTGCGGAGACATCATCGCACCCAATGCCGAAGGTGTAGACCATGAGGGTCCTAGCGTCGTAGACAATCGCGTGATTTACGCATCAGGAACAAGCGCCAATCTGGATGCAACACGTAAAGCAGGTTTAATGGGGATGTCAATGCCTCGTCGTTATGGAGGTTTGAACTTCCCGGTAGTCCCTTATATCATGGCTGCCGATATGGTATCACGCGCAGATGCAGGTTTCGAAAACTTGTGGGGACTTCAGGATTGTGCCGAGACTCTATATGAATTCGGTTCTGAAGAGCAACGTGCTTGTTTTATTCCACGCGTATGTGGTGGAGAAACCATGTCTATGGACCTTACCGAACCGGATGCGGGCTCCGACCTTCAATCCGTTATGTTGAAAGCAACCTATAGTGAAGCGGACAATTGTTGGTATCTAAATGGCGTAAAACGCTTTATCACCAATGGCGATTCAGACATTCACCTCGTTTTGGCTCGTTCGGAAGATGGAACAAAAGACGGTCGCGGTTTATCGATGTTTATATATGATAAGAAAAGCGGTAGATCGGAAGAGCACACGTCTGAACTCCAGTCACTCCGGAGAATCTCGT
>CAMTOW010000292.1 GCA_947074245.1 uncultured Bacteroidales bacterium
CAACATTATGGATTGAAGCCGACGATATTATAACCGATTCATCAAAAGAACACAGGAAAGAGCAGAAGCAGAGCATGCAGCCGAACATCCTTTCAAAATTCATGTTTATACAGGTGCTTCTACGAATGATTTCATCGATGGAGCTTTGTCTCGCGCCAACGCGATCAGCAGTCGTACACCGTATCAGTCGCATACCGATACGAGAAAGGCGTTGAACAACAATGAGATCCAATATTACGATATGCATCTTTCGCATATGACCCAACAGCTTAAATACGGTTTCCTCGGAAAAATCCGTGTAGCTGTCATCGAAGCGGCAGACGTAACGCCGGACGGTGAGATCGTGCTCGGTTCGGGAATGGGGGGTACGCCTACGTTCTGCGAATTGGCAGACATCATCATTGTAGAGCGCAACTCATACCTGCCGAAAGAGATCCGCGGGTTCCATGATATTTTCGAAGTTCCGAATCCTCCGCACCGTCGCGAGATTCCGATCTACAAACCGAGCGACCGAATCGGATCGCCGGTAATTAAAGTGGATCCGAAGAAAATCGCCGGTATCGTGGAGACACATTATACGGATGGTGTGAAAGGTTTCACGCCGTTGGATGAGACAACCGTGAAAATCGGTGAGAACGTAGCCAACTTCCTGGCTTCGGAATACAAATTGGGCCGTATCCCGAAAGAGTTCCTTCCGTTGCAGTCGGGTGTAGGCAATATCGCCAACGCCGTATTGCACAGTTTGGGCGAGAATCCGGATATCCCACCGTTTGAAATGTATACCGAAGTGGTGCAGGATGCCGTAATCGACCTGATGAAAAAAGGCAAATGTACATTCGCTTCTACCTGCGCTCTTACGTTGAGCGACCCATTGATGCGCGAAGTGTTCGACAATCTTGATTTCTATCGCGACAAAGTGGTGATCCGTCCGGGAGAACTGACCAATAATCCGGAAATCGCGCGTCGCCTTGGTTTGATCACGATGAATACGGCTTTGGAAGCGGATATCTTCGGAAACGTAAACTCGACTCACGTTTTGGGTACGAAGATGATGAACGGAATCGGCGGTTCGGCCGACTTCACCCGCAACGCTTACATTTCGATCTTTACATGTCCTTCGGTTGCCAAAGGCGGTAAGATCAGCGCGTTCGTTCCGTTCGCGTCTCACATCGACCATTCCGAGCACTCGGTACAGGTGATCATCACCGAACAGGGCGTTGCCGACCTGCGCGGCAAGTCGCCGATCGAAAAAGCGGAAACGATTATCGAGAACTGCGTACATCCGGATTACAAACAGTTGCTTCGCGATTATCTGAAACTGGCTCCGAAAGGATGTCACACACCGCACAATCTGGAAGCTGCGTTCGGATTCCACAACCAATTCAATAAAACGGGCGATATGCGCGATACGAATTGGGATGAATACAAAAAAGACTGATCGGTAAAATCCCCGACGAAATAAATTCAAAGCCTTGACGATAAAATAATTATCGTTAAGGCTTTTTTTAGTATATACCGAAACGGGCGAACCGCTATTCGTCGGTTTATTTATATCTTTGCGCACAAATTTTTAAATATGGAGCTGAAAGATTTTGAAATAATGGCGCCCGCCGGTTCATACGAATCGCTGACGGCTGCTATTCAGGGAGGAGCCGACTCCGTGTATTTCGGCATAGAGGGACTGAACATGCGTGCGAAGTCTTCCAACAACTTTACGATCGACGATCTACACAATATCGCCCGTATCTGTCATGAAAACGGGATGAAAAGCTATCTGACCGTAAATACGATCATTTACGACGAGGATATCGAACTGATGTATAAAATCATCGAAGCAGCTAAGGAAGCTCGCATTTCGGCGATCATCGCCTCGGATGTGGCTCCGATGATGTATGCCCGTCAAATCGGCGTGGAGGTACATTTGTCTACGCAGTTGAACATCACCAATACGCAGTCGCTTAAATTCTACGCTCAGTTTGCCGATGTGGTGGTATTGGCGCGTGAATTGTCGCTCGAGCAGGTCGCTGCGATCCATCACGATATCGAAGAACAGCAGATCAAAGGTCCTTCGGGCGAGCTGATCCGCATCGAGATGTTCGCACACGGTGCGTTGTGTATGGCGGTTTCCGGAAAATGCTACCTGAGCCTGCACGAATACAATAAATCCGCCAACCGCGGATCTTGTACGCAGCAATGTCGTCACTCCTATTCGGTGAAAGACCGCGAGACCGGTGTGGAGTTGGATATCGAAAACCAGTTCATCATGTCGCCACGCGACCTGAAGACGATCCATTTCATGAACAAGATGATGGACGCGGGCGTACGCGTATTCAAACTGGAAGGACGTGCGCGCGGTGGCGATTACGTTCGTACGGTCGTAGAGTGCTACAAACAGGCTTTGATCGCGAATCTGGAAGGTACCTTCACGGAAGAGAAAATCAAGGAGTGGGACGAGCGATTGTTTAAAGTATTCAACCGCGGATTCTGGGACGGTTATTACCTGGGCCAGCGCCTGGGCGAATGGAGTCCGGTATACGGTTCGGAAGCGAAACAGAAAAAACTGTACGTGGCAAAAGGAATGAAATATTTCTCGAACATCGGCGTGGCAGAATTCCTTTGTGAAACACAAGGCGTGAAAAGCGGCGACGAGATTCTGATCACCGGGCCTACTACGGGTGCGATCATGATGAAACTCGATGAGATTCAGGTTGATTACAAACCGGTACAGGAGGTGAAAAAGGGCGAACGTTTCGCCTTTAAGATCGATCAGAAGATACGACCTTCCGACAAACTGTTCGTTATGGTAGACGCGACGGAGGTTGGCAAGAAAGTATCTTTCAAATAAAACATTTAACAACAATTCTATGTTATCTATGGAGGACTCCCCAAAAGGGAGGTCCTCCTGTTTTGTTTTATGCCCAACCAAAACTGATACGGAGAAATGAAAATTGCAATAACTGGAGCTTCGGGTTTTATCGGTACCCACGTCGCCGAGTCACTACGAAGCAACGGCTATGAAACAGAACTGTTACATCAGTCTGATTTTACAGATGAAAATACGGAAGCTCTGAGAAGAAAGCTTTCACAATGTTCCGGAGTGATCAATCTGGCAGGAGCCACGATTGCCGGACGATGGAGTAAAAAGAATAAAAAACGAATCTACGACAGCCGTATAGACACCACGCGAAAGCTGGTCGATACGATTAATTCGCTTGAAGTAAAGCCGAAAGTTCTTATCAACGCTTCGGCGATCGGTTTCTATCCGTCCAAAGGTGTTCATGATGAGAGCGCTTCGGCCGATCCGGTTTCCTTCCTTTCCCATGTGACGCAAGACTGGGAAGCTCAGGCCAGGCGGGTATCGGAAAGCGTACGCTTGGTTATTCTGCGTTTTGGTATCGTGCTGGGAGCGGATGGAGGAATCGTTCCGACCATTCTGAAATCGTTCTCCAAAGGATTGTGGGTGATATTCGGCAATGGAAAACAGCCTTTCTGCTGGATTCATATCGACGATTTGATGGACATCATCCTAAAAATGCTGAGTGATTCATCTCTCGACGGCGTATTCAACTGTGTTTCTCCGGAAGTATCGGACATGATCGGATTTACCGAGAATATGGTAGAATGTTCCGATTCGATCATCTGCCTGAAACTGCCTGCGCTGTTTCTAAAACCGTTTTTGCTGGGAGGAGCCGATCTGCTGACCAAGGGTCAGCACGCCATCCCGAACGGTTGCAAGAGATCGGTTATCAGTTTCATTATACGCGGCTGATAGATGCTCTTTACAACATTTGCGGCGAATACAGGCATAAAGTAAAAAAAGCGGAATGATTTTCTAACACTTTATATTTCACTCAAATTAAT
>CAMTOW010000293.1 GCA_947074245.1 uncultured Bacteroidales bacterium
ATCTACACTAATCTTAACACTCTTTCCCTACACGACGCTCTTCCGATCTTCTTGTAATGAAATTTCGTCTTTCTCTTTGAGGCTTGTCCGGATATTCTTCACCAGACCTTTTCGGTCGATGAGGTTGGGATTGAATAGCTTTGTCAGCGACTTGAGATCGGTTTTCGGAGCTGCCACTTTCGGAACATCATCGTAGGTGGAGACAATCAACTCTTCGCCTAAGCGCTTTTCGAGAGGGAGCATAATCTCCGGGTCGAGATCGAGCGTGATTCCGCAGTCGGCCGGCAATTCCTTGTCGGAAAGCTTCAGCGCCAACAACCGAATGTCGCGGATCGTTTCGTGAGATTTGCGTTGATCGCTTCGATACTTCTCTGCAATGACGCGACTCAATTTTTCGCCTAACTGGTCGTTTGACTCAAGAACTTTCTGTCCCGCCGAATGGAGAAACGATTTGATACGGCGCAAGAACTTCTCGTTGTATCGGATATCGCGTTCGTTGAGGGCAGAGATACTTTTATCGACAAGACTTTTCAGGCTATTCTGATCGGAATCATTCATTAGAAAATGCCAAAAAGAATAGAAACTCTTGCCCTGATCACTTTCCTTGAGACGATCGACGGCATCGAAGGCATAACCCAGCAAATTTCCTTTGGTGAACGTCTGCTCCGCCTGTTTTTCGTAAATATGTTTCGTGATTTCGCGAAAGTTATCTTCAACTTCCCTGAAGTCACCGACCAACTCATTGGTCAGGCGATATACATCGTCCATGCGGGATTTGATCTGGAAGTCTTCATAGGTTTGAACGATTCCTTCGCGTTTTATCTTATCTATTTCCGCTTGAATCGAATTCTTCTGACGTTCGAGTTCTGCAATCCGATGTTCGGGATCGCTCCCGGCATTGTTTACGATGTCTTCCAGTTTATGAAAGATATCCCGAAAGCGAGATTCGGTTCCGACGAACTCCCGATCATGAAGAAGATCCAGAATCCGGAAAACACGTTCGGTATGCTTGGTCAGTACATTATATATTTTCTGAGAATTTTCATCTATGTAGTTGCGCAGGAAGTTGTCTTCAGTCCATCTTTCGATGTAGCGTTTCGCTTTCGTTCTTGCATCCGGAGACAGAATGCCGAACAACTCAATATCTTCTTCATCCATATAATGAAGCTTATCGATCAATAAAGCCAGTTCGCTAATTAAAGTTTCGTTTGGGACCGCAATTTCATTTTTGCTTTTAAACTGCTCATCGAAAAAGCAGATCATGAGAGCTGCTTTTCGGGATCGCAGGAATTTTAGGGAAGGAGATAGTTTAATTATTTCCTCTATATCGATATATTTCATTTAATATACAGCAGTGAAGAGAACAAATCTTCGTTTGTACAGAAGGCCACAAAAAGGGGCTAGATCCCGGCAAAGTTACTATTCATTTTATATATAAACAATATCGGAAACGCGATTATACCGAGCTTCCCGAGCATCTTGGCATTAAATCAGTATCTTTGCGGCACTTTTAAAAGGAACGATATGAAAACAAAATTACTCGCGATTTTAGCGTGCGTATTATGGGGATCGGCTTTTGTGGGAGCCAAGGTCGGTTTTGAATATATGGAGCCGTTGCGGCTATCGGGATTTCGTTTCACATTGGCGGGAATGTTGCTCTGGCCCTTGTTGATTGCGAAACGAGTGGATATTAAATCTCATTTCAAATATTGGCGTTTTATGCTGATGTTTGCCTTTCTTCAATCTTTCATGCAATATGGATTGTTTTTTGTCGGGTTGAACAAAGTGCCCGCACCGACGGCAGCCGTTATTGTGGGTGCAACGCCTCTTTTTATCGCAATCATGGCCCATTTCGCCTTGAAGAACGATCAGATGACATTGAGGAAGGTCATCGCAATATTACTTGGGTTCTCGGGCGTATTCTTCATCAGTTTCGCTAAAGGCGATATGACGGGGGGCGGAAGTGATTTCTATATCGGAGTCGGCTTACTAATCGTAAGTAACATCATCGGGGGATCGACCAATATCCTTTTGGCACGTCATCCGGGATCGATATCGCCTATTCTGCTTACTTCATTCGCTAACTTCACGGGAGGTCTGATGCTACTGACCGTATCCTTTTTTATTGAGGATTCGAAAGGAAACGGGTATCCGTCGGAGTTTTGGGCCGCATTATTGTGGTTGGCGATGATTCCGGCAGCAGGATTCTCGATCTGGTATACGCTTTTAAAGAAACCCGGAGTTAAGGTATCGGAGTTGAATATGTGGCGGTTTATCATACCGGTAACCGGTTGCATATTGAGTTGGCTGCTGTTGCCGGGTGTATATCCGGACGTCGTGTCTGTGACGGGGATTCTTATCATCACCGTATCTCTTTTGATTTTACAACTTCCTCAGAAACAGAATAAAAAAATAGAAAACGGATAATCGATTCAATCATTTTGTTCTGCTAACTATTGAGAAAAATACCGGAAAAAAGAAAAAATAACGCATGGAGGCCGTTAATCTGAAACGATGTTGAAACAACCAACTTTCGAGAGGTACTTTTGTTTTTAATATATAACCACAAAAGTATTGAATATGAAAAAGTTACTTGTTTTATTCTGTATGATTGCGGGGTTGAGCGTTACGCTGCATGCGCAGGAACCGGTAGAAGGAGAGTTAATTCTCGTTCCGGCAGGTGGAGATTCTGTTTATTATGAAGAAGCAGCATTGGTGGATAGTATTCCGGTATTCAATTTGTCGGATGTGGCGATGTTTTCTACGGACACACTGCCTACTCCACAGTATATGACGATGCTTCTGGTCGAGGAAGGTGTGATCACACCGGAACAGATTCAGCAGGCGCATGAGATCAATAAAAATTACGATCGTAAAATAAAGGTACTTACAAATAATCCAAGAGTGAGTAAAGATGAGCTTGATAAAGCGGCAAAGGAACAAGACGATGCTTATAAAGCCGTCTTATCTGACGATCAGCAGCAAGCTTATGAAGGAGTCCGTCCGCGATTCCAACAACAAAACTGGCGTTATAACTGGATGATGAATAATTGCGGTTCTTTAAACGGATGGAATTGCGATGAATATGAAAATGCTCCGGAATGGATGCCAGGTCCGGGCGAACGCCCCGGATGGATGAGGCGTTAGGTTTTGAATCACAGCTAAACTTTACGCGGAAAAGCTTTCTGAAACCGTGTTTCAGAAAGCTTTTTTTGTGTGAAAACGTTGCCTGAGAGCAGCTTTCGTCGTATATTACATTAACTTTGTGTCATTCAGGTTAATTAAAATAATATGAGAAAACATATACAGATCCTAATCGCATCGTTGTTTGTATTGAGTCTGACAGGATGTTACAGTTCAAAGCCATTGGTATCCTCCATCCAAGATCGGGAAAAGGCTGCGATGCAGCTTGGCATCAGTCTTAATAAAAAAGACTATCTGCCGTTTTTCATAACGGCCACGCAATGGCTAGGAGTGCCCTACAGAAGCGGAGGATCATCTAAAAAAGGAGTTGACTGTTCCGGTTTTGTTTTTTGCTTTTATCAAGACGTATTCAATATCACTCTTTCGCGAAGTTCGAAAGATATGTATTCTGACAACTGCTCGACTATTCGGAAAAATAAACTTGAACCGGGTGATCTTGTGTTTTTCTCAACAGGAAGAGGGCGAAAGATCAATCATGTAGGGGTTTATCTGAAAGATGATAAATTTATCCATGCATCGAGCACAAAAGGAGTAATCGTAAGTGATTTGAATGATCCTTATTATAAAGATACCTGGAAGAAGGGTGGGAGAGTTTCCCCCTTTCAATCGCATAGCCAGTTCACTTCTGAGTATTTTACGAAGCTTTTCATCT
>CAMTOW010000294.1 GCA_947074245.1 uncultured Bacteroidales bacterium
CTTGAAACGGAAGCTCAATATCCGAAAAAAGTTTGCTTCAACTGTTGGGGTGATAAAATGGATCAATTTAATATCCAGATGGGTGAAGAACTAATCGTAAGCATCGATATCGAAAGCCGTGAATTCAACGGACGTTGGTATACCGATGTAAGAGCTTGGAAAGTGGATCGTCCGCAGGCTGGTATGCCTCAGGGTGCACCGGATGGCTCGTTCGCGAATCCTGCATCATTCCAGAATGCTTCGGCTCCTTTTCCTCCGACCGAATTCCCGACATCCGGTTCGGCGGATGATCTTCCATTCTGATCAGACTCCTTCAACAATAAATACAAAAGGCATCCGGATTCGGATGCCTTTTTTCATTACCGCAATCTTGATTCAGCCCGTATTTCCCGTTACGATTTTCATCTTTAATTACAAATTCTGTTTCTCTTGACTACATGAGGTCTATTGATAGATAGCATTGAGTGAAGCCATCTGTTTTCGTATCTCCATGCCGGTTGAAACATCCACGGTGTATGGAGCGACATAATGGTTTAGAATTAAATTTAGAAAGAGGTTTGAAAATCGAATCGCTGAATGGCTTTTTTTCGGAATGATCGCGAAGCCGTGCGATAGGATACTCTTATGGATGCATTGGGCTGATACGTCTGAATAAAATTTACTTCACATTTTACATTTACCGACTTGAAACAACCGGGTCTGGATCGGATGATTATCCTCTTCCCACCTCAATGAAAGTCCCCTTGTCGATATAAAAAATAAAATGTTGGAGATAGTTGGTCGGTTTTTCATCTTGTTTTGCCGCAGACCATCTCGGCATACTGTTAACCGCATCCCGGAAAAGCTCTGCGTTCAAATTCTTTCCGGTCATATCGATGAAGTCTTTACAACAGGTTTTTCCATCTTCGAGAATCAAAATCCCGATGATAACTCTACCTTTTGTTTTTTTCAGAATCACACTGTCTTTGAAATAGTTCTTGAGGTATTCGTTCAAGGTGACGTTTTCATCGATCCATTCGGGTGGACTCTGGGCATTGACCAAAAAATAATCCACTTGGCAGTCATTGAATTCAACGGCTTTTTGAGCGGATGTCTTTAAAACTGCAAAGAGAAAAAATATGGTTATTAATCCTATTTTCTTCATGAGGTTCATTCGTTAGTCAACAAGAACTTTATTAATAACGTTTGTTGTGTTTTTTTTGTTTTAAAAAAGTCAATATCCGATCGGATAAATAGCGTCTTCAGAGGTTTTAGATTCTTATAGTTTTCTCAAGTCCAAAAAAAATCCTTATAAGGCAATCGGGTTGCCCTATAAGGATTAGATTATTTAGAAGTCATTTTCCGGATTTGAGCGGATCCATTTCGGATTTAAAATCCTCAATGAGCGTTCAAGTTAATTCCATTCGGGAAAGACTTTTTGGCTTATCGATCAGAATGCGAACAACGGATATTTTTCCATCGTTTTGTTTACGCGTTTGCGTACCTCTGCGATCACTTCACCATTCTCAACATTCGACAATACCGTTTCGATCATTTCTGCGATTTCAACCATCAGGTCTTCTTTCGCACCGCGAGTCGTGATAGCCGGTGTTCCCAAACGGATACCCGATGTCTGGAATGCAGAGCGGGAATCGAACGGAACCATATTTTTGTTGCAAGTGATATCCGCTTCTACAAGCGCTTTTTCAGCCACTTTACCGGTCAATTCCGGATATTTTGAGCGTAGGTCTACCAACATCGAGTGGTTGTCGGTACCGTCAGAAACGATTTTGAATCCGCGTTTCACCAACTCTTCAGCCAACTTCGCCGCATTTTTCTGAACTTGCTGCTGATACGTTTTGTATTCTGGTTTAAGTGCTTCGCCGAAAGCAACCGCTTTAGCTGCGATTACGTGTTCAAGCGGACCACCCTGAATGCCCGGGAATACTGCCGAGTCTAGACAAGCCGACATCGACTTGATCTCACCCTTCGGAGTCGTCTGTCCTTTTGGATTTGGAAAGTCTTCACCCATCATGATAACGCCCCCGCGCGGACCGCGCAAAGTCTTATGTGTCGTTGAAGTTACGATATGAGCGTATTTAACGGGGTTTTCCAATAGTCCGGCAGCGATCAATCCCGCAGGATGAGCCATATCTACTAAAAGGATGGCACCAATCTTATCTGCGATTTCTCTCATTCGTTTGTAATCCCACTCTCTTGAATATGCAGAACCACCACCGATGATCATTTTCGGTTTCTCGCGCAAAGCAACCTCTTCCATCTGGTCGTAATCCACTTTACCTGTTTTTTCATCCAGGTTGTAGGCAACCGGCGTATAAAGAATACCCGATGAGTTTACCGCCGATCCGTGAGAAAGGTGTCCGCCATGCGCCAGATTCAATCCCATGAATTTATCGCCCGCATTCAAAACCGCCAAGAATACGGCTGCATTGGCCTGCGCTCCCGAATGTGGTTGTACATTAGCCCATTTTGCACCGAATAACTGTTTCAAACGGTCGATTGCGATTTGTTCCACTTCATCGACTACTTCGCAACCGCCGTAATAACGTTTGCCCGGATAGCCTTCTGCATATTTGTTGGTAAGGACAGAGCCCATGGCTTCCATCACTTGGTCACTTACAAAGTTTTCGGAAGCAATCAGCTCGATACCTTTGAGCTGACGTTTATGTTCCTTTTTAATTAGGTCGAAAATGATTTCGTCTTTTTTCATACGTGTTGAATTAATGTGCTTACAATAGAGATATTAGATTTAGCGCAGTATAACGACTGACTGCTACAAACAAATATAAATAAATATTCAACAGGCAATAATCTTCAACTTTCTTTTTTATGCCGTTTTTATCAAAATGCTTTATTTCTTAGATGTTTTTCGGGTCTTTTTCATAACCGACCATCCGAAACGACCAATATGAGATCCGGTTTCGTAATAATTGCCATGTGAATATACCAACAAGTTGGCTTTCGACAATTCGAACGCTCCCGTTTCGCTATTGATGTATTTCTCATCGGCCTGAACATTGACCACTTCGGCGATAAACATATCGTGCGAACCGAGCGGGACGATCTCTTTCACCTTACACTCTATACATAAAGGTGATTCTTCCACCGTGGGGCATTTTACGACCGAGGCTTGTCCCGGAGTCAGCTTCATTTCCTGGAACTTATTATAGTCCTTACCCGATCGGACTCCACACCAGTCGGTGGCGAAAGCCATGTCTTTCGTTGTCAGGTTGATAACGAACTCCATGTCTTTTTTTAGAATCGGATAAGAATGTCGTTCGGGACGAACGGAGATATAGCACATCGGCGGATTGGTACAGATTGTACCGACCCAACTCAGGGTAATCAGATTATGTTCTTCGGGCGTACTGCCGCAGCTGACAAGCACGGCTGGGAGAGGATAGATCATCGTCCCCGGTTTCCAGTTCTGTTTCATAGAGAAAATAAGATATTAAGCAAGTTCGATCTCATCCTGATTCATCACGCGTTCGCAATATTGGCATTTCAGAATGATTTTTTCGCGATCCAATACTTTAAAAACAGTATTCATCGGTTCGTTGTTTGTGATGCATTTCGGATTCGAGCATTTTACGATTCGTTTCAACTCTTCCGGAAGCTCCACGTTCTTTTTTTCACAAACTGTATAGTTTCGGATGATATTCAGTTTCACATTGGGTGCAACCACCGCGATGCGGTTGATCTCCTCTTCTTCGAAGAATTTATCCGCGATCTTGATGATTCCTTTCTTTCCGATCTTCTTGCTATCTAAGTTATTCCCGATGGTGATGTTGTTGGGCAATGTGTCCAGTTGGAGCAATTTCACCACATTGAATAAAACCTTTGACGGGATATGGT
>CAMTOW010000295.1 GCA_947074245.1 uncultured Bacteroidales bacterium
CAAAATAACCCTGCTGTTTGCCGAATTATCATATTTCTGATGATACGCCTTGAGTTGATCGGTCGTAATATTCTGAAAATCGGCAGCAGAAGCATGTTGTCCGTACGGATATTTATTCCCGAACAGTTTATCAATATATTGATTAACCGCGATTACCTGTACACGCTCTTCCTCAACAAGAAAGTTTTGCAAACGACGATCGCGAGCCACTTCAAACTCATGCTCCGGGAACAACGGTTTTTTTACGATCTTTTCCAACAAAGGAACCGTATGACGAATATGTTTATTCAACGAATATAAGCTGACATACGAATTATGGAATGTAGCAGAGGGTTGTAACCACGCACCATAATAATCAAGCTGTTCGGCTACTTCCTGAGAGGACATCCCTTCTACCCCTTCTTTCAAGATCAGGTTGGTAAACATGGATTGCAGCAAAACATCCTGATCCCACTTGCCAGCACCAAAAATCAGATCAATACGCACTACATCCTGTTCGCCCATGTTGATGATATAAAATTCCACTCCATTCGGAGCGATCATCTCTTCGGGTTCGGGAATATTAATCTTAGAAATCGGCTTAACCTCCGGTTGTCTTTTTCTATCTATCATCTGATTTTTTATTTTGATTATAAAATGAGATTGCTTTTTCCAAGTCTTCGGGCGTATCAATACCAATCGTTTCCTGAGTCGTAATTCCGGTTTGTATCACATAACCGTTTTCCAACCAGCGCAATTGTTCGAGCGATTCGGCCAACTCCAAGGATGATTGAGGCAAGCGTGTTATTTCTGCCAAAACTTGCGGGCGATACGCATAGAGCCCGATGTGTTTATAGAACGTATGCATTTTCAACCATTCTTCTTTCGGGTAATTGCGTAGATACGGAATCACCGAGCGGCTAAAATACATCGCTTGTAATTGTTTATTCAATACAACTTTAGGCGAATTGGGATTATTGAGATCTTCAAACGAATGATTGCCTGAAAAAGGTATAACGAGCGTCGCGATATCGGTAGCAGACGAATCAAAACAACGTTTCAATGTTTCCAATTGTTCCGGTAAAATAAACGGTTCGTCTCCCTGAACATTAACGATCACATCATAGGTTTGACCAATCTTCAGGTACGCTTCATAGCAACGATCGGTACCACTCTGATGCGAAGAGGACGTCATAACGGCTTTTCCGCCGAAAGCTATCACGACATTAAAAATCCGTTCATCATCCGTAGCTACATAAGCATCGTCCAAAACATCCACCACTTTTTCATACACATGCTGTATCATCGGTTTTCCGGCCAAATCCGCCAGTGGCTTTCCGGGAAAACGCGTTGATGCATACCGCGCCGGGATAATACCTATGAATTTCATATATTCAATCAATTTATTTGTATAACGTATAACTGCGCCTGCTCGTATTTCACGACTTTTATCGGAGAACCTTTGTCGATATATCCATACATGGCGACAGCATCATAATATTCATTGTCGATAATCACTTTTCCGGAAGGGCGTAAAATCGTGCCCGCTACTCCGGTATGACCAATCAGATTCATTTCTTTGACAGAAACGGCGATGTAGCCTTCTGAAACCTTTTCTTCTTTGGACAAAGCCATCTTTTGCAAGAATCCATTTTGTCCGACGCGATAAGCCAGATAAATCATTAGAACGAATCCAAGTCCCAAACCTGCCACGACGGTTAAAACGGCACGATTGGCATGGGAAACGGGAACATCTCCAAAGTCAAAATCGACATTATTAAGCAAAGCTAATATTAATGCGCCGAACATCAATATGATTCCGCCAATTCCTGCAATTCCAAAACCCGGAATTATGAATATTTCAACCGCAAGCAAGATCATACCCGAAACAAACACCAGTATTTCCCAGTTGGCAGCAAGCCCCTCAATATATAAAGGAGCGAAATACAGAATCGCCGCAATCAGAGTTCCAATGGAAGGAATACCGATTCCGGGAGTGCGTAACTCGTAATAGATCCCCAATACGATTATCATAATCAAGACGGCTTGTACGCCGGGAGAAGTCAACCACCCCAACACCTCGTCGATTCGACTCGGCTTGTAAACGATGATCCCATAACGATCGATATGCAGTCGGTTGCGGATTATATCATCAATATCGTCTGCCGTACCTTCGCAATATCCATGTTTAATGGCCTCTTCGGTTGTGAAAGTAAGAACACGGCCACTATCGATTACGTTCGGAACGATGACACGCTCATCCACCATCGCTTCGGCGATGACGGGATCCCTCCTCCATTTCAATTCCGGTTTTCCGTTCACAAACACCGTATCATGGCCATGCGCCTCAGCCGTCGAGCGGATCGTAGCACGCATATATGACTGATATTTATCGGGCATTTGCTCACCCGTTTGATTTACAACGGTCGCCGCTCCGATATTGGCTCCTTTGCGCATATAGATCGAATCGCAGGCAATCGCGATCAAAGCTCCAGCAGAAGCAGCATTGTTATCTATAAAAGCATAAACCGGGATATCCGAATTTAAAATAGTAGTCCGAATCGAATCGGCATGAACTACCGTGCCTCCATAGGTGTTCATATTCAAGATGATACCTGAAACCTGAAGTGAATCAGCTTTTTGAAAGCCTTTTTGTATATAAACCCAGGTCGTACTACCGATTTCTTTCTTCAAATCTATCTGAAGAAATTTAATCGAATCGGCATAAAGATACGAACCACCAGCAAACAAGAATAAAAAGGTTAAAATTGATCGAATAAAATTCATAGATTTCATTTTATAAACTTCAGTTTTCTTCATATAGCGGTAGTAAAGATAGGGATTTTCATTTTCTACATACCCTTTAATTATAGCTTGTTTAAAATATGAAATTTTAGGATACTATGATAAAGAATACAAATTTACGTATAAAATAAGAACTATCTTTCATTTCGAAGCGTTATACAACAGAATTCTCCTAAATCTTAACTAATCACACACTGCGTCTATGGAAGCTGTAAAACTTCGGGAGTTTCAAGAAAAACTGCTTGATCTCCAGGATAATTTGTTGAATTTCGCTTATATGTTAACTACGAATCGTGAGGAAGCGAAAGACTTATTGCAAGACACGACATTAAAGGCGTTGGACAATCGTGACAAGTATATTGACAACGTCAATTTCAAAGGATGGGTTTTTACCATCATGCGTAACATTTTTATTAACAATTATCGTCGAGTTGTTCGCAACAAGACGATTGTAGACCAAACAGAAGATCTGTATCACCTGAATTTACCGCAGGAATCCGGTTTTGAAACACCGGAAGGTTCCTTTACGGTCAAAGAGATTACGAAAGCAATCAATGGCTTTGCCGATGAATACAAAATTCCTTTCTCCATGCACATGGCGGGATATAAGTATCATGAGATTGCCAATAAGATGAATCTGCCATTAGGAACGGTAAAAAGCCGTATATTCTTCGCGCGTCAACGCTTACAGGATATACTAAAAGATTACAAATAAAACTCTTCTTGATTTTTTCATCTTTATACAACTGTGATTTCTTTTGCGAAAAAGAATTTTTCAGGACAGAAAACTGGGATATGCATTATATGCATATCCCTTTTTTTATTTTACTCAATCGAACAAAGCGGGTTGATTGTGCAAGCATACGTCCCAACACATTTGAATCTGGCTTTCGGTATTCTTATCTTGGTCAAGCAATGGCAGTTCTTCCCGAGCGAAGAACGCACTTCCGATTGTTTCGGTATTTTCTTTAAACAGGCCACTTTTGATTTCACATTGAACGAAGAGATCGGAAGAGCACACGTCTGAACTCCAGTCACTCCGTAGAATCTCGTATGCC
>CAMTOW010000296.1 GCA_947074245.1 uncultured Bacteroidales bacterium
GTCTTAGGAACACGTTCCCCTGTTCCCCCTGCACACAAGTAAGTGTTACCTGAGCGTTGGATCCCTCCTTTGTCCGCTCATCCGTGCAATTCATCAAGACCTGAGCCGTCTAAGATCGGAGTAGCGAATATCTCACCAAGCTCTTTACCGGCCCATCCCAATGCGGCTTCGAAGATCTGACCAATGTTCATACGCGAAGGTACACCCAGTGGGTTCAACACGATATCAACCGGAGTTCCGTCTGCAAGGAACGGCATATCTTCCTGGCGAACGATACGAGACACGATACCTTTGTTACCGTGGCGTCCCGCCATCTTATCCCCTACGCTGATCTTACGTTTCTTCGCAATGTAAACTTTCGCCATCTGCACGATTCCGGCTGGAAGCTCGTCACCGATTGAGATATCGAATTTCTTGCGACGCAATTCAGCATCAATCTCTTTATATTTCTTCAGGTAGTTCATGATGGTCGCGCGGATCAATTCATTTTTATGATCGTCCTCTGTCCATCTGCTTACCTCGATTGCACTATAATCGATATCCGAAAGAGCTTTGTCTGTGAACTTAGCACCTTTAGCGATGATTTCCGCACCCAGATAATCCTTAACACCCATCGAAGGAACATCTTTGGTCAATACCATCAATTTCTCGATCAACAAGGTTTTAAGGCGAGCCAGTTTCTCTTCGTACTCTTCATCAAGTTTCGGAAGGATCGCTTTGTCGCTGAGTTTGGATTTTCTTTTCTTAACCGCTCTTGAGAACAGGTTCGTTCCGATCACAACACCTTTCAAAGAAGGAGTCGCTTTAAGAGAAGCGTCTTTTACGTCGCCGGCTTTATCACCGAAGATCGCGCGAAGAAGTTTCTCTTCCGGAGACGGATCCGATTCCCCTTTCGGAGTGATCTTACCGATCATGATATCGCCCGGTTGGATCAATGCACCCACGCGTACGATACCTCTTTCGTCTAGATCTTTCGTTGCCTCTTCCGAAACGTTCGGGATGTCTGAAGTAAGCTCTTCCATACCGCGTTTTGTTTCGCGTACTTCAAGAGAGTACTCATCCACGTGAACCGAAGTCAGGATATCTTCACGAACGACACGTTCGTTCAATACGATCGCATCCTCATAGTTGTAACCTTTCCATGGCATGTAAGCCACTTTCAGGTTCTTACCGATAGCAAGCTCACCGTTTGCTGTAGAATAACCTTCAGTCAGAATATCGCCGGTTGTAACGCGCTGTCCTTTCTGGCAGATCGGACGCAAGTCCATCGTCGTGCTCTGGTTGGTTTTTCTAAATTTCGGAATGATATATTCTTCCACCGAATCTTCGAAGCTTGTAAACTCTTCATCTTCGGTTCTGTCGTAACGAATACGGATCACGGTTGCGTCTACGAATTCGATCACACCATCGCCTTCGGCCATGATCTGTGTTCTCGAATCCTGAATCAGCTGTCCTTCGATACCGGTTCCCACGATTGGAGCCTCGGTTCTCAACAATGGAACAGCCTGGCGCATCATGTTCGATCCCATCAACGCACGGTTCGCATCGTCATGCTCCAAGAAAGGAATCAAAGACGCCGCGATCGAAGCGATCTGAGTCGGCGAAACGTCCATCAGGTTCACTTCTTCCGGAGCTACTACCGGGAAGTCACCTTCCTGACGCGCTTTAACGCGTGTTTTGATGAATGTTCCGTCTTCGTTCAATGGTGCGTTACCCTGAGCGATGATTTTACCTTCTTCGATTTCCGCTGTCAGGTAAATGATCGCGTCCTGATTCAAATCCACTTTACCATTCTCTACCTGACGGTAAGGAGTTTCGATAAACCCTAGGTCGTTGATCTTCGCGTAAACGCAAAGAGACGAGATCAAACCGATATTCGGCCCCTCGGGAGTTTCGATCGGACAAAGACGTCCGTAGTGAGTAAAGTGAACGTCACGAACCTCGAATCCGGCACGTTCACGCGAAAGACCACCAGGACCTAGGGCAGACATACGACGTTTGTGCGTCATCTCCGCAAGCGGATTCGTCTGGTCCATGAACTGCGACAATGCATTCGTTCCGAAGAACGAGTTGATTACCGAAGAAATGGTTTTCGCATTGATCAAATCGATTGGCGTGAAGACCTCGTTATCGCGTACGTTCATACGTTCGCGGATCGTACGTGCCATACGTGCCAAACCGATTCCGAACTGATTGTAAAGCTGCTCGCCTACCGTACGTACACGACGGTTCGACAAGTGGTCGATATCATCTACGTCGGCTTTCGAGTTGATCAGCTCGATCAGATATTTAATGATCTCGATGATATCCTCTTTCGTAAGGACTTTGGTATCGATCGGAGTAGTCAGATTCAACTTACGGTTGATTCTGTAACGACCTACCTCACCAAGATCGTATCTCTTTTCAGAGAAGAATAAGTTTGTGATAACCTCGCGAGCAGATGCGTCATCCGCAGGTTCTGCATTACGAAGCTGTCTGTATATATAAAGTACCGCTTCTTTCTCCGAGTTCGACGGGTCTTTTTGAAGGGTATTATAAATGATTGCGTAATCAGACAGGTTAGTATCCTCCTTATGTAGAAGGACAGTTTGAACGCCGGCATCAAGGATCTCTTCGATATTCGATTCGTCCAGAATCGTCTCACGATCGATGATTACTTCGTTACGTTCGATAGAAACTACCTCACCGGTATCCTCATCAACAAAATCCTCAACCCAAATTTTCAATACGCGGGCTGCCAATTTGCGACCTACCGCTTTTTTCAAGTTAGTCTTTGTTGCCTTCACCTCTTCCGCCAAACCGAAGATCTCCAGGATATCCTTATCACTTTCGAAACCGATCGCACGTAAAAGAGTTGTTACAGGTAATTTTTTCTTACGGTCAATATACGCGTACATCACGCTATTGATATCCGTAGCGGATTCAATCCCTGAACCTTTGAAAGGGATGATACGAGCAGAGTATAGTTTTGTACCATTCGCATGCACGCTCTGACCGAAAAAGACACCGGGTGAACGATGTAACTGAGAAACGACTACGCGTTCGGCTCCGTTGATTACGAACGTACCCTTATCAGTCATGTATGGGATTGGTCCAAGATATACATCCTGAATCACTGTATCGAAATCTTCATGATCCGGATCTGTACAATAAAGCTTTAGTTTAGCTTTTAAAGGTACACTATAAGTTAAACCTCTTTCAAGACATTCGTCGATCGTGTACCGTGGAGGATCAATATAATAGTCCAGGAATTCCAGTACGAAGTTGTTACGTGTATCTGCAATCGGAAAATTTTCGGCAAATACTTTAAACAGACCTTCGTTCTTTCTCTTTTCCGGAGGAGTATCTAATTGCAGAAAGTCTTGAAATGACTTCAATTGTACTTCAAGAAAATCCGGATATTTCAAAGGATTCTTGATTGAAGCAAAATTTACCCGTTGTTTACCAATATTTGAAGACATTGATCAATAGATTAATTGAACTTAATATGAATTATATACGCAAAAAGGTTAAGAATCCTCGGGTAGAGGACTCTTAACCAAAACACCTGAAAATCAGGCAATATTATTTAAGTTCAACTTCAGCTCCTGCTTCTTCTAGAGATTTTTTAAGAGCGTCTGCTTCTGCTTTATCAACACCTTCTTTAACTACGCTAGGTGCACCGTCTACCATTTCTTTAGCTTCTTTTAAGCCAAGACCAGTAAGTTCTTTTACAAGTTTAACAACTGCTAGTTTGTTTGCACCTGCAGCTTTAAGAACAACATCAAAAGATGTTTTTTCTTCAGCAGCAGCAGCAGCAGCACCTGGAGCAGCAACAGCTACAGCAGCAGCAGCTGGTTCA
>CAMTOW010000297.1 GCA_947074245.1 uncultured Bacteroidales bacterium
CCATTATTTCTTTTGCAACCTGGCTTCATCATTTCAAGACTTATCGACTCAGCTTAATCGTTGATTTTGAAATCGAATCCTTTGGAAACCCCATAAGCTTTCGGGTCAGCCGAGAATGAGAATTGTGTTTTGGCAATACAAACCGGGAAGTTGCTGATTCCGAGTTCTTCGATATTACGAATCATCTTGTTGGCTTTTTCGCTAAAAGAAACCGAAGCGGCGCCGTAGATATCGTATGCGATTTTCTCGATTTTAGTTTTGATCGAATCCGTGTCGTTGTAAGTGAACTTCAGCGGTTCGGACGGGCGGTTTTCAATGCTGTCAACGACAGCTTCGGCCAATTTAACAGCCCCTTCGCCACCTTCCAGGAATGCATTGTTAACGACAAACTTAACACCTTGTTTTTCACAATGAGCCGCGATTGCTGCAACTTCTTCATCCGTATCGAAAGCATAACGGTTGAATGCCACCATAACTGTCTGACCGAATGATTTCATATTTTCGATGTGTTTGTCGAGATTTTCGAAACCTTTCGTCAAACCGGCCATATCCGGTTCTTTTATTTTATCCAAGGCTACACCGCCATGCATTTTCAAGCCCTGAGCAGTTGCCACGATGATAGTAAGTTTGGGTGAAAGACCGGCTTTGCGACATTTGATATTGAAGAATTTCTCAGCTCCAAGATCTGCGCCGAAACCGGCTTCGGTAATGGTATAGTCACTGAATGACATAGCCATTTTCGTAGCAAGCACAGAGTTACATCCGTGAGCGATGTTTGCAAACGGACCACCATGAACGAATGCTGCCGTATTTTCTGTAGTTTGTACGATATTCGGATTGATCGCGTCTTTTAATAGTACGGTGATGGCACCCGCGATACCTAAATCTTTTACAGTGAAGGCAGATCCATCATATTTATAACCTAAAAGAATATTTTCAACACGGCGGCGCAGGTCTTCGAGATCAGTCGCTAAACACAAGATCGCCATGATCTCAGACGCAGGCGTGATATCGAATCCGGTTTGTCCCGGAATTCCGTTTGCCGATCCGCCCAAGCCGGTAATGATATTGCGCAGACCGCGATCATTTACGTCTAATACGCGTTTCCACAAAACCTCTTTCAAGCCGGGTTCCGTACTGCGGTTCTGATAGATGTAATTATCTAATAGAGCCGTAATCATATTGTGTGCGGATGTGATCGCATGGAAATCTCCCGTAAAATGAAGGTTGATGTTTTCCATAGGAAGAACCTGTGCGTAACCGCCTCCGGCAGCACCACCTTTCATACCGAAGCATGGACCCAAAGAAGGTTCGCGCAAAGCTACAACCGCATTTTTACCAATTTTATTCAGACCCAACGCCAATCCGATACTTACGGTCGTCTTTCCGATACCCGCACGGGTAGGAGTGATCGCCGTAACCAGGATCAGGTTATTCTGTTTCACTTTTTCATCATCGATCAAGTCCACCGGAATTTTAGCGATGTACTTTCCGTAATTCAGAACCTCTTCGCGGGGAATACCGATATCGGTAGCCACTTTCTTGATTTTCTCCAATGTACACTCTCTTGCAATTTCAATGTCTGATTTCATAACCTTTTAAGCGTTATATTATACGATATAATGTAATAAAATTCTTTATCTGGTTTCAAGTAGTTGCTCAAGACGCACGATTTCATCCCGAAGCTGAGCCGCTTCTATAAACTCAAGATTCTTAGCTGCTTTGAGCATCTCTTTTCGGGTTGATTCAATCGTTTTTTCGATTTCCGATTTCGACATATATTTCTCAACCGGATCCGCAACCAACGAAGGAGTCATACCTTCTACATAAGCATTTGCTTCCAAAACCGGCATTGACTCTTCACCCAAAATCGCTTTTTTCGCTTTTTGAATAGCTTGAGGTGTAATCCCATGCTCTTCGTTGTATTTCATTTGTTTTTCGCGTCTGCGATTGGTCTCATCAATGGTGCGCTGCATGCTGTCGGTTATCTTATCCGCATACATGATTACAAATCCATTCAGGTTACGAGCCGCGCGACCGGCCGTCTGTGTCAATGAACGATGGGAGCGGAGGAAGCCCTCTTTGTCGGCATCCAAAATCGCGACGAGAGAAACTTCCGGAAGGTCGAGTCCCTCACGCAGCAAATTCACTCCGATCAGAACGTCATACAATCCGTTACGCAGATCTTCCATGATCCGGATACGTTCTAATGTTTCCACATCCGAATGAATATAAGTAGAACGGATATCGAGTCGCTGCAAATAAACGTCAAGTTCTTCTGCCATGCGTTTGGTCAAAGTCGTAACAAGTACGCGCTCATCTTTCGTAATGCGTAGCTGGATCTCTTCCATAAGGTCGTCGATCTGATTCAGACTCGGACGTACTTCGATTATCGGATCCAACAGTCCGGTCGGACGAATCACCTGTTCGGCAATCACTCCCTCGCTTTTTTGTAACTCATAATCGGCAGGCGTTGCGCTGACATAAATGCATTGCTTTGCCATTGTTTCAAATTCATCAAACTTCAGCGGGCGATTGTCAATAGCGGCAGGCAAACGGAATCCGTATTCGACAAGATTCGATTTGCGTGAATAGTCGCCACCATACATCGCTCGTATCTGAGGAATCGTAACATGGCTTTCATCAATGATGACCAAAAAATCGTCTGGGAAATAATCTAATAGACAGAATGGACGTGATCCGGGTGGACGTCCGTCAAAATAACGGGAGTAGTTTTCGATGCCGGAGCAGTGTCCGGTCTCACGAATCATTTCGATATCATAGGTGACACGTTCATAGATTCGTTTGGCTTCAAGTTCTTTGCCAATTGATTTGAAAAATTCGACTTGTTTACCAAGATCAAGTTCGATTTCGCCGATTGCTCGGTCTATGCGGGGTTTCGTCGTAACGAAGATATTTGCCGGGGCAATATTGTAGTCTTCAAAAGTCGTGATCGTGTGTCCGCTGATCGGCTCAACGGTTTCGATGGCTTCAATCTCATCGCCCCAAAATACGACGCGAACAATCAGGTCAATATAAGCCAGAAAAATATCAACCGTATCACCCTTCACGCGGAAATTGCCTCGATTGAACTGAACCTCATTCCGAGAGTACTGGCTTTCTACCAATCTTCGGAGAAATGCTTGACGCACAATCTGCTGACCAACCGAGATCTGGATCATATTGCTGTGGAAGTCTTCGGGGTTACCGATACCATAAAGGCACGAAACCGAAGATACCACTACGATATCTTTACGGCCGGATAGCAAAGAAGCGGTTGTTGAAAGACGCAACTTTTCTATTTCGTCATTAATCGCCAGATCTTTTTCTATATATGTGTCCGTAGTGGGGATATAGGCTTCGGGCTGATAGTAGTCGTAATAGGAGACGAAATATTCAACGGCGTTATCGGGGAAGAAATTCTTGAATTCACCATACAATTGGGCGGCAAGAGTTTTGTTATGGCTGAGTATTAAGGTCGGTTTTTGTGTCCGCTCTATCACGTTAGCCATAGTGAAGGTCTTACCGGATCCGGTTACGCCTAATAGGGTTTGAAAGGCGATGCCATCATCAATGCCGGCAGCTAATTGTCGGATAGCTTCCGGCTGATCACCGGTCGGCTTATAGGGAGAGATTATCTTTAAATCCATTATTTATTTTCTACAGGGATAATGATCGACATAATAACATAGGCTATTATACCCGGTATTAAACTTGTGAAAAAAGTAAGCAATGCATATGCTACACGTATTATCGTCGGATCAACATTCAGATAATTGGCGATACCTCCAAGTACGCCACTTATCATT
>CAMTOW010000298.1 GCA_947074245.1 uncultured Bacteroidales bacterium
ATTGAAACAAGAAATCGGGCATGAACCGCCTCTTCGGTTCGACAACAACCAATCCATAAAAACCTTTGTCGCAGTTCACTTGCCGACAATGAAGCTTATATAATACGAAAACCGCCCGGAACGAATTTCCGGACGGTTTCTTGTACATCATTATAAATCTTATTTTAAGAAAGAACCTCCGATCAAAAATCGACAGGTCTTTTTTTCTTTCAAATTATTGCTGAGACATTGCATCAAGCATAGCCTGATTTACTGTAATCCAAACCTCTACGCGTCTGTTTGCCGCTCTACCTGCTGCTGTTGCGTTTGAAGCCTGAGGATCTTGCCAGTTACGACCGATTGCAACCATACGAGTCGGGTCAATACCTTGTTTTACGAAATAATCCAATACACTCTGTGCGCGAGCGATCGAAAGATCCATATTAACCTGGATGCCTCCTGTATTGCTTGTATAACCTACGATCCAAACATTTGTTTCAGGGAAATTTTGCAAATGCGCAGCCACTTGTTGCAACGATTTTTCAGCTTTCGGAGTCAAAACCGCAGAACCTACTTTGAAGAATACTTCGTCGTTTAATCCCAAACGAATTGATTGAAGATTGCTTTCATCCGGAACAACGTCTACAGACACCAATGTATCCTGCTGGTTAGCAACAACTTCTACAACTTCCCATCCGTTCATCAGTGCTACCTGCTGAGCTTTCATATTCTTTGCTACCTGATCGGTAACGTCAATAGTAACGGGTGTTGCCATAATTACTCCGATAGTCGTATCGGCCGGTGCAACATTTGAATTATTCGCACTTGATTGTGCGAAAGCTGAAGAAAAGCCCACGAATAACATTGCGAGCAAGCTGTAACATAGTTTTTTCATAATTACCGATGATATTTAGGTTTTCAATTTTAATTTTTGAAGCTTCACCTGCTTCTACCTAAAAACATCACAGCTTTCGGATTAGTTCATTAAAAACCATAATTAATCAATGTTGGTTTTTCGTTGTTCCGCACGCTCGCTTTTCTCTAAAACATCCCGGCATTTCGATCTATTCGTTCGCAAGTTTGTATCTTTGTTCTGAAACCGCCGTTGATTATGATTCATTATTTCACGAAACCGATCCACGAGATCGAATTACCCCCTCGATTCACTTTTCCGTTCAACTATACGCCCCATCCTCTTTGTATCCTGGCTGCAGAACAGGTGCAGCAATATATTGACGGGCAAGCTGCCTGGCAATGCGAACTTCAAAAAGGAAAGATGTTTGGAGTGCTGATCGTTCAGACTCCCGATCAACAAGTCGGATTTCTTGCCGCGTTCTCCGGCAATCTCGATAAACGCAACGATCATCCGTATTTTGTTCCGCCGGTTTATGACCTGTTGCGGCCCGAAGGGTATTTCAAAATTCACGAAAACGAAATCTCAGAAATCAACAGACAGATCCGGCAATACGAAGAGGATCCTCAATATATCCTTCTCAAAAAAGAATGGACGGATGCCCTCCGCTCCAGAGAAACAGAGATCAGACAGGCCAAACTTGACTTGAAAGAACAAAAAATAAGGCGAGACCGTCTGCGTCAGGACGGGGTGTCCGATCCCGAAACGCAAAATGAGATGATTCGTCAGAGTCAGTTTCAGAAAGCCGAAGTGAAACGTCTCGAAAAAAAATGGAATGATACGATCGATGCGCTTCAACATAGAAAAGCGTTTTTCGACACAGCTTTGGAAACCCTTAAAAAAGAACGAAAAAACCGTTCAGCCCAACTTCAGCATTGGATTTTCTCTCGTTTTTCTTTTTTGAACATTCGAAAACAGAAAAAAGACCTGAATGAGATCTTTCAAAATACGGTACAACGCGTTCCACCCTCCGGAGCGGGAGAATGTGCCGGCCCTAAATTGTTGCAATATGCCTTTATAAACGATCTTACCCCTCTGGCCATGGCCGAATTTTGGTGGGGTGATTCTCCGGTTTCCGAAATCCGTCATCACGGATCTTATTACCCGGCTTGTCAGGGAAAATGCAAACCGATTTTAGGACATATGCTCGACGGACTGACTCTCGATGCCGATCCGCTCCTTCAGAATGTTCAGTCGATACCGGAACCCGAAACGATTTATGAAGATGAGTGGCTCGTAATCATCAACAAACCGGCGGGTATGCTCAGCGTACCCGGAAAGTCTGATTCGCCATCCGTTTATGATCTGATGAAAAAAAGATATCCGGATGCGACAGGCCCAATGATTGTACATCGATTGGATATGTCTACATCCGGATTATTAATAGTAACAAAACATAAAGAGGTTCATAAAATCATGCAGGCCCGTTTTAAGGAACGAAGTGTCCGAAAACGGTATATCGCGCTGCTGGAAGGTACGATCGCGACCACTTCCGGAATCGTCGATTTGCCCATCCGGCCGGATCTGCTCGACCGTCCCCGCCAGATCGCCGATCCGGTCAATGGAAAAAAAGCGCTGACTCGGTATGACGTTTTGGAATGCGATGGAAAACGAACCCGAATCGCTCTTTATCCATTGACGGGACGCACCCATCAATTGCGAGTGCATTGTGCTCATCCGCTGGGGTTGAATACGCCAATCTGCGGAGATGAACTATACGGTCGCGCCGATCGACGCCTTTTTTTGCATGCCGAATCCCTTCGCTTCGATCATCCTGTCACGGGAAAAGAAATCCGGATCACAACGCATCCGGATTTCTGAAATGAAAAGTATAGTGTGAAAAAATGCTCGTTTTCGAAGCGGGTCTTTCAAAGGCCCGATCCATGTTATTTGCAGTTAAACCATAGTTTTATCTCGTTGGAGGTTCCTTGTGTTTGAGAAGAGACGTTTCCGGGAGCTCTTCCCGGACCTCCCTGCCCACCGCCGGGTCCACCCGGACCGCCGGGACCGCCACCGCCACGACCCATGTTTCCGCCACCTCCCGGCATACCTCCACCCGGAGGCATCCCGCCCGGCGCGTTCCCCATATCGGGCATGCCGCCATCATCTCCATCACCGGATTTTCGCATCGGAGGCATCATCGCGACCGTATTTTTCGATAAAAGCCCGACCATCAGTTTATCCGGTTTTTTCAATCCGCCGGCATTGATGAGCTTGATCGGCACGACCACCACACAACGATATTTATCGTCGGTACAATCGAAGTAAGCCTTCAAGACGCTGTCCGGTTCGCTCATATCTAAAAAGACGCTGTCTTTATTTTCGATCCAGTATGCCGAAGTGAATTTCACGTCCGGAACCTGATTTTTTCCGGTGTTATCCTTTCCCGGAGAATTCGTTTCTCTGTCAGCAGGCAAAGGAGGCTGTTGTCCACCCTCTCCCGGATGCCCCTTCTTGGGTTCCGGACGGAATGGCAATATCGACACACCGATGGTTTCACTTTTGTTGCCTTTCTCGTTCAGATACAGATTAAATCCGTTCTGAGCAAGTTGCATCAATCGCATCGGTCCCGAAAAGTCGAAAGCAAAAGTCAAGGTATTGTCATCCTGTACGACCGTATACCCCACTCCGCTTTTAATATCCTTATCTTGTTTCAGTATTTCGGCCGCCCAAAGAGGAGATCCGCAAAGCATCGCCCCCATCAGACCGATTAAAATAGATTTTTTCATCTCTCAGTCACAGTTTATATTCCGAAGCGAAGATAAAACCACTTCTACCCGCTAAATACGAAAGATATTCCAAATGGAAAAAACGGCAGGTCAATCCTCCTTCCCAAGGGGTTATCGACCTATGCTGCGATCACTACTCGTTCGGGATGCGTCTTTTCCTCTATGGTTAGTTTCCTTGTAATTCATT
>CAMTOW010000299.1 GCA_947074245.1 uncultured Bacteroidales bacterium
CAGGCATCATGAACGGTTTACTAAAAGTGAACAGCCTGTATGTAAAAAACGAAGTGATCGAAACCGAAAACTTCCGCAAACTTCTGTTGTCGTTCGCGGAAGATATCCGTGTGATCATCATTCTGATCGCCGACAGTCTGGCTTTGATGCGAATGATCAATCATCATCCCGATGAAGAGTATCGCCAGAAAATCGCCAATGAGTGCGCATTCTTATATACCCCATTGGCCCATCGACTTGGGCTTTATAAAATCAAATCGGAATTAGAAGACATGACGCTGAAATATCAGCATCGTGATATTTATACCAATATCGCTCATAAACTGAATCAGACGAAAAAATCGCGAGACGCCTATATAAAATCGTTTATCGAACCAGTTGAAAAGAAGCTCAAAGCGACCGGATTGAACTATGAGATCAAGGGACGAACCAAATCGATCTTCTCCATTTGGAATAAAATAAAGAAACAGAATACCGATCTGGAGAATATCTACGACCTGTTTGCGATCCGCGTGATCCTCGATACAGACGAAAGCAAAGAAAAGGCAGAGTGCTGGCAAGTGTATTCGATCATTACGGATATGTTTCAACCCAATCCGAAACGATTGAAAGACTGGCTGTCGATCCCCAAGAGCAACGGATACGAATCGTTGCACATTACCGTATTGGGACCACAAAAGCGCTGGGTAGAAGTACAGATCCGCAGCAAACGGATGGACGAGATCGCCGAAAGAGGATTGGCTGCCCACTGGAAGTATAAAGGGCTGAAAGGTGAAAGTGGCGTAGACCAATGGTTGAGCAACATCCGGGAAGTATTGGAAAACAATTCATCGCCAAATGAGCTGATGAAAGATTTCAAGATGGACCTCTACAATGAAGAGATATTCGTTTTTACACCTAATGGAGATCTGCATAAACTACCGAAAGGCGCTACGGTTTTGGACTTCGCATTCATGATCCATTCCAAACTCGGATCGAAATGCGTGGGAGCCCGAATAAACAACCGAAATGTAAAAATCAATCATGTCTTGAATAGCGGAGATCAGATCGAAGTGTTAACTTCGCCTCAACAATCGCCCAAACAAGATTGGCTGAATATCGTTTGTACGGCTAAAGCCCGGATCAAGATCAAACAAACCCTGAAAGAAGCCGAGCATAAAGAAGCACTGTTTGGCAAGGAATTGCTGCAACGAAGGTTTAAAAACCGGAAGATCGAGATGGAGGAAGTAATTCTGATGCGTCTGATCAAAAAGATGGGATTCAAGACCATGACGCGGTTCTATTACGCGCTGGCCAAAGAGGAGATCGCGCTGATGGAAGTGCTTGATCTTTACACAGAATTGGCTCGACAGGAGAAAGAACCTTCTGAAAACCGGGAAATACGTCCTGCTGAAAATTTCGTTCCGATGAACTGTGAATCGGAAGATAACGACTATCGGGATGATGTTTTGGTGATCGAACAGAATCTGAAAGGGATCGAATATAAACTGGCTCGATGCTGTAATCCGATTTATGGCGACGACGTATTCGGATTCGTGTCTATACAGGGCGGCATAAAGATTCATCGTACGGATTGCTGCAACGCAGAACAGATGCAAAGCCGATATCCGTATCGAATCGTGAAAGCCAAATGGTCGGGAAAATCCGATGAACGGTATATCATCACGTTGCGGGTGATCGGGCATGACGATATCGGAATCGTTACGAATATCACTTCGTTGATTTCGAAAGAGAAGAATTTATCTTTGCGATCCATATCGATCGATTCGATCGACGGACTGTTTCAAGGGCATCTGAGCGTGACCGTAGATAACATCGCATCGCTCAATTCACTGATTAAGAAGATCAAGACCGTAAAAGGGGTCAAGAAAGTAGAACGAATGTCTTAAACTAAAAATTCATATGCGAATCGAAAAAATAATTATTCCGGTATTGCTTCTCGCTTTGGCAGCTTGCTCGGGAAATGAAAAGAAAGCACAACAAATTCTGGATCAGGCATACGCATCGTATGAAGCCGGAGCATTGAATAAAGCCAAAACGCAAATCGACTCGATGAGAACCGCTTATCCGAAAGAGTTTAAAGCGATTAAGAAGGGGATTCAGCTGATGCGCGAAATTGAGTTGAAGGAAAATGAACGCACATTGGCCTATACAGACTCCCTGCTTCATGTACGAGAAGCAGAAGCTGCTGAACTTGTAAAAGAATTCACGTTGGAAAAAGACGAGCAGTATGAGGAACTTGGCAACTACATCTATAAAGGGATGAATGTAGAACGGAACATCGAAAGAAGCTATATCCGAACCGGCGTAAACGAATATGGAGATATCTATATCGGAAGCGTTTATTATGGAAAAGGGAATATCAACCATACCGGGATACGCGCTGAAATCAAAGACGGCTCGAACGCGGAAACCAACCCGATCCCTTATGACGGCGGTACCAACTACCGATTTTCGGATAACGGCAACCAAAGCGAAATCGTCACCTATAAAAAAGGGAATGACAACGGGGTGATCAGTTTCATCAACCATTATCAGAACGAACGGATCAAGATTATTTATACAGGAGGGAAATCGTATATCATCTATCTGGATGATTTTTCGAAAAAAGCGATTGCTAAAACGTATGAACTAGCTACTGTATTGACCGATATCACTCGGTTGAAACAGGAGAACAAGGTCGCAACGGGTAAGATCGACTTCCTGAAAAAGCGGATCGCCGAGAAAGAGATGGATCTATCCAACAATTGATCGGTATGACGAATTTCAGAAAACCAAGCATCTGACAAGCATCGATATTTATAGAGACGCGATAAAATGAAAGAGTTTGCTTTGGAGAATCCCATTTCTCCAAAGCAAACTCTTTTTTATTTCCCACAATATATCTTCCATAAGGCCGGGGGATCTTCAAGAGGTGTAAAGCGAAGCGATTTATAAATTATTGCTGTCCGATAAAACTTTTTAGACAAAAAAAATAGGGCTGATTCCATTTTGAGGAGTCAGCCCTTTATAGTTATTTCGGCAGTTACCACACAAACCAAATAACCATGGGTAAAAGTAGCCATTTTAGCGGACAGCCACTCTGCAGTCAGATTATAAAATTACTTGACAAGTCAAAAATCCAAAAGATAAGTCGCGAATGTGGCGGAGAACGATATATCAAGCGTTTCGATAGTTGGACGCATCTGGTTGTGATGCTATATGCCGTTATCATGCGCTTCGACTCTTTACGTGAAATCACCGCTTCACTACAAGCAGAATCACGTAAACTGCACCATTTAGGCATATCCATGATGACCTCCCGAAGTACTTTGTCAGATGCAAACAGACGACGTCCAGAATCTGTGTTTGAATCTGTTTATCGTGATTTATATGCTACTTATCGTACCCGTCTTTCTTCGGACAGCCGAATACACAAAGAGCCCAAATGGATGAAGAAGCTGCAAATAATCGACTCCACTACCATATCGTTATTTTCCAATTTGCTATTTAAAGGAGTTGGACGTCACCCCAAGAGTGGTAAGAAGAAGGGGGGAATAAAGGTACATACAGTAATTCATGCGAATGAAGGTGTGCCCTGTGATATAAAATTCACATCTGCGGCAACTAACGATTCTTTCATGCTCAAACCTGCAAACCTGAATAAAGGAGATATAATGGCCATGGATCGAGCCTATATTGATTATGAAAAGCTGGAACAGATGACACAAAGAGAGGTGATCTATGTGACTAAAATGTACAACTAATAATCATGTCTAACAAAATAACATTTAAATTGTTAGAT
>CAMTOW010000300.1 GCA_947074245.1 uncultured Bacteroidales bacterium
ACGCTTTTGGCGTATACACGCTTTCCAGGCGTGCCTCTTCAACCACTCGAGCACCGCTCCAATTTGTTTTGGCTTTAACAACTTAAAAAATAAGTTCGGACGCAAATGTAACTAAAAAATAAATTTACTTACAATAGTTTGATGAAGATTGTTACAAAGAATCTGCCTATTTCTGTATTTCAGTGTTAAAATATACTTCAAATCTTAATTCTGAAAAGTTTTTCTGCATTTCTAGAAGTGATTCGATCAATCTCTTGGATGTCACATTCGAAAATATCGGATAGTTTGTCCGCGATATGAATCACATTGGCTGGTTCATTCCGTTTGCCTCGATGCGGCATCGGCGATAGATACGGCGAATCGGTTTCAATGACGATATGGTCGATTCCAATCGCTTTGACGATATCCGGCAAAGTGCTTTTTTTGAATGTTACGATTCCATTGATACCGAATAGAAAATTGCCCGCGTCTTTTATCTTTTGTACATCTTCCAAATCACCTGAAAAACTATGAACGATTCCCCGCAAGTTGAGATGTTTCATCTCGGATAAAGTGGAGTGCAACTCAGGAAACGCATCGCGAACATGAATAATGACCGGAAGGTCGCGTTCGGCTGCCCATTGTAATTGAGTTTTGAATGCAGTCTGCTGTTCGTTTATAAACTTCTTTTCCCAATATAGATCCAGTCCGATTTCTCCGATTGCCGCAAAGGGATGTTCATCCAATTTGCTTTCGATGAAATCCAGTTCGGTTTTCCAATCTTCAGCGATGCTTGTCGGATGCAGACCAAGGGTTGGAATACAGATATCCGGATAATCTGAACAGGTTTTTAGCATCGGTTCGTACGAACTTCTGTCTACATTGGCCAAAATAATATGGCTCAAACCGGCTGTTCTGGCTCTATTTATCACTTCATCGCGGTCAGTATCAAACTCCTCGGAATAAATATGAGCATGAGTATCAATCATTAAAACTAATTTTTTTTTGCATTTTGGCTGCTTCAAGAGCTTTTTTCTCTTTCGTGCGATAATAATAGACCACTCCGTATTCCTGACATTTCAAAATCTTGTCGGTCGGAGGGTAATCTACGAAAACCTCCTCGATTTGATTCCATATATCCAATATCAGCTCATCGGCTTTTTCGCGCATTAAGGCAACCTTCTCCAAATTACGGTTGGTGTTATTCTGAAAGGTCTTCTGATTGAAATACGCTTCTTTAAAGATCGAATAATGAACTTTCACTTTAGCGATCGTCTGATTATAGATCGGAACACCACCGCTACGGAGTCGTTCATCTTCTCCTTTGATGATGGCCTCTCCCCATTTGAGAAGTGCCGCGTCACCCGAAAGGTCAGGAACCGTATTATCTTCCGTATCCAATTCATATAGCTTCTTATGTTCCGCTTTTATTTCATTTCGAAGCACAGACATATTCAATACCTGAATGAAATGCGAGACGTACAGACGCGCCATTTTTACCTGACGCTGGTATTTTTTGCTTGATTTTACCTGAGCTTCGAAGCTTTGCAGGTATAATTGATGTACCCGGCGGAAATTCAGAAGAAAATTCGATGCATTCTGAATGGATTTGTATTGAATGACAAGCGTATCGTTCTCTCTCGATCCGTCTTTTGAAATAGCTGTTTCAAGCGCTTTTATACGGGCCACATCGGTGTTGGGTAAACGACGATAGGGCATGGTCTGGTTAAATGTTAAGGTAAGCGCATCGTGTGATTAGTTCTCACGATACATCAATTCTTTTGCTAACAATCGCAAGGCACTCTTTCTATTTTCATCAAGATCAACCTTGTCAAGGGCTTCCATCGCCAGTTTGAAATAATATTCCATTTTTTCTTCGCAGGAAGCTTTCGCGCCAGTTTCATCATATAGAGCTGTCACAGCTTTCAGTTTGCTTTGCGGATCGAAGTCAGTTTTTGAAATCCAATCACGAAGGATTTGTGATTCCGACTCATTCGCCTGATTCAAAGCGGTTATCAACAGATATGTTTTTTTGTTGTTGTAGATGTCTCCGCCAATGTTTTTTCCGAACAGATCCGGATTGCCATAGACATCCAATAAATCATCTTTCAGCTGAAACGCCAAACCGATGTTTTCGCCGAAATCATATAATAACTTAGCGTCAGAGTCGGGAGCTCCGGCGATGATCGCACCCATTTTCAGAGCACACCCCAGTAGAACCGCCGTTTTTAGACGGATCATCTCCAGATATTCGACTATGGTTACATCATCCCGTTTTTCAAACTCCATATCATACTGCTGACCTTCGCAGATCTCCAAAGCTGTTTGTGAAAACAGCTCCATCACTTGAGGAAGAACCGATGCAGGCGTGCGCCCGACAAACTGATATGCCATAATTTGCATGGCATCTCCCGAAAGGATCGCCGTATTGTTGTCCCATTTAATATGAACCGTCGGTTTGCCTCTACGCATCTCCGCTTTATCCATCAGGTCGTCATGCAAAAGCGTGAAATTATGGAATATTTCCAATCCGAGCGCCGGGGCGATCGAGTCGGTGATATCTTCCTGGTATAAAGAAGCCGACATCAGAGTCAGTACCGGGCGGATCCGTTTTCCTCCCAATTGCAAAATGTATTGAATCGGTTCGAACAATCCTTTCGGATGTGGCGGATAACTGATCTTTTTGATAGAATCCTGGATGATTTCCAGATATTGCGACTGCTCTCTCATAGAATATGGTAACATTTTTTAATATGCAAATCAAAAGTACATATTTTTTAGAAAAGAATCGAGCCAGAAAATAAAAAAGGCCGCAATAAATATTGCAGCCTTTAAATATTTTCAAATCCGATGGATTATTGCAGACGGAATGTTACTGGCAATGTGTATTTCACACGTACCGGTTTACCACGCTGTTTACCTGGAGTCCATTTCGGCATCGAGTTAACTACTCGTAACGCTTCTTTGTCTAGTGACGGGTCTACACCACGCACTACTGTCGCATCCGCAACGCTACCGTCTTTCTCAACAACGAAAGATACGATTACACGTCCTTGGATACCGTTTTCCTGAGCGATTACCGGATACTTAACCGATTTACCGATGTAAGACAACAATGCTGATTCCCCACCTGGGAACATCGGCATATCTTCTACTACGGTAAAGATTTCGTTAGTAACTTCATCTTCTTCAGCCGGTGCAGGCATAGCGATAATTTCCTGTGCCTTGTTTTGGTCATCTTCATATGTCTGAATTTCAACCTGTTCGATCTCTTTCTCATCATCTACGATGGTAAGGATCTCTTCGATAACCGGTGCCGGAGGCGGAGGAGGAGGAGGAGTTGCTTCCTGAACTGTCGGAGGAATAATTTCTTCCTCAAACAAAACGTCAGCAAGACCTGCATTGTCATGTTTGACAACGTTCGATGTGGTCCATTCGAATGCTACGAATAGAGCTGCAAGGATCGTTGTAAGACCGATTAGGACGAAGGTCAATTTTCTTTTCTCCAAATCGGCTTTAGGGTTCTTTTTTATTTCCATATATTGAATCTTTTATATGTGTTTCTCAATAGTGGCAAAAGTAGTATAATTTTTTATTTACAATTTCTTCTTGTTCGATTTTTTTACGTTTAGGAATGTTTTTATTTTTTTTTAAAGTCTATTTCCCCGATTAATTCATACCATTTCGGATATTTCACCGTTTATAAAGCGAATGTACTTAAAATGAAATGTATTTTAAGTTTACTTTTGTGAAGTGTATCTCCGCGGAAAAAATTATAAATATGC
>CAMTOW010000301.1 GCA_947074245.1 uncultured Bacteroidales bacterium
ATCTACACTAATCTTAACACTCTTTCCCTACACGACGCTCTTCCGATCTGATTTCGATAAACGACGACTTTGAGAAATTTTTGTTGAAAATAACGATACCCGAATTGAATCTGGTTCTTACTTCGCAACTTACGCTTAACCAGATCAAAAACTATTCGGAATCCGGATTGTGGATATCGACAGGAGAAAATAGCGAAGGTTATATCTTAATTGATCTTACGGACAAAGCAGACCTGTTGTTCCATAAAAACGCAACGATCTGTTCAGATTCCGAATCGGAATATGCATGGGAATTCAATGTGGATATGCCCATTACATGTCCCTAAACTAAACGGGAAGAAAATACAGACCTTCTTAACTTCTTTATTATAAAAACGAATAAGGCTGACAGTTCCGTTCTTGTCAGCCTTATTTATTTTTTATCGATGTGAAACCGTATCAAGCAGATAGCGGTATAAAAGATTTCGATCGGATAATCCGATTAACTCGTTCGCTCATTGAAATAAAACAAGTTCGACGGGTCAGAGCATATAGATGCGTTTATTGCGCGAAGGGATCACCTCACCAATAATAGCCGCATACGGATGTTGCCCGGAAGCTTTCAGGTCCGCCAGCAATTGATCCGCGAAATCGGCATCGACCGCAATCAGCAATCCTCCAGAAGTCTGGGCATCGCAAGCCAACATCTTATGTGCGGAAGAACAACCGGAGGCAATCAGACATTCCTGCCGTACGAAATCCCAGTTTCGGAAAGCGACTCCGGGAATACATCCCGACTCTAACAATTCGAAAACGCCCGGCAAGGCGGGTAACGAGGCGCTATCGATCTGAACGGATACGTCACTTGCCTGGCAGAGCTTCATCAAATGACCCAACAAACCGAATCCGGTGATATCGGTTGCTCCGCGAACATGATATCGGGCCATCAATTCCATTCCGGTTTTATTAAGCAATTTCATTTTATCCAAGGCCGCTTCATAATTTTCGGAAGTGACCATATCCATTTTTTTACCGGATAAGATGATTCCGTTTCCGAGCGGTTTGGTCAGAATCAACTTTTGCCCGGCTTTGGCTCCGGCATTGGTAACGAGTTTATCCGGATGCGTAGTCCCGACAACAGCCAAACCGAATTTTGGAGGATAATCATTAATCGTATGCCCTCCCATTGTAAACGCTCCCGATTCATTCACTTTCGACTGAGCTCCGGAAATAATCGCACTCAATACGTCCAAAGGAATTTTATCTGATGGAAACATCGTCAGGTTGAGTGTAAGCAAAGGTTTTCCTCCCATCGCGTACACATCGCTCAAAGAGTTGGCCGCGGCGATTTCACCAAAGGTATAGGGATCGGAACAGACCGGCGGAAAAAAATCGGTCGTGAAAATCAATGCAGTTTCATCGTTGAGACGATATACGCCGGCATCATCATGGGTCTCGACATCAACCAGAATATCGGGATTTTTCAAAACCGGTATGTCTTTCAGCAGTTAACCCAATTTTTCGGGAGACAGCTTGGCGGAGCATCCTCCGGTTTCGACCGTAGAAAGGAGATCAAAAGATTCAAATTTCATAACATTCAACAGTAATATCTTTTACTTGAAGCATCCGAATCGCATCGGAAACTAATTCTGGAGCGACCGACATACACATTCCACATTCGGAAGAGATCCGTTCCGGGACAGGCATTACCTGAACTTTCAGACCATTGTCTTTCAATATTCGGTCGGCTTTCATCACTTCCCGCACGTTGGGGAATAATAAGATCATTTGCATTGTCGCGATAATTTAAGTACGGCATCATACAATCGCTCAAAGTCAGAGGGAGTATGAAACACGGATGGGGCGATGCGCACGGTTCCTTCCGGAAAAGTCTGCAACGTGCGATGCGCCAATGGAGCACAGAGAAGTCCGCTCCGGGTCTCGATTCCATATTCGTCAAACAATCTGTATGAAAATTCCGAAACCGACATTTCCGCATGGCGCAGCGAGAATAACTCGCCATAGGGACTCTCTGATTCAAATCGAGTTGCAGAAACCGGAGAGAATAGATCGGTATCCGAACAAAGCGACAAATCCAACGACGCATAGATCTTCAGATCAGACAATTCTGATAATCGCGCCAAAAGCGATAACCAATCCGCAGATGTATGAGCAGATGGAACCGGATTCTCCAAAGCCGCTTTCAAGCCCGCTATTCCGACAAGATTCGGCGTACCTGCTTCAAACCGATCGGGATATAATTCGGGCATATCGTATGATGCGGAATGACTTCCGGTGCCACCATATAGCAACGGGGTCAGTTGTGTGGGATCTTTCACATAGAAACCGCCAATCCCGGTTGGACCAAGCAAATACTTATGTCCGGTAAAGAAAAGAAAATCAAGATCAAGCGTTTTCACATCTAGCGGTAACCGACCGAAAGATTGAGTAGCGTCCACCAACATGGGAATCGCACCGCACCATCGTTTAATCTCTTTGAGAGGCTGCACTACCCCATTAACATTACTCTGATGGTTTATGATGACCAAAGAAGCATTATCGCTCGAAAGAGATGCTAACGCTTCCAAGTCAACTTTCCCGTTTTGAAGGCATGGCAGATAGCGAATTTCAAATCCTTTTTGTTCGGCAAGATGCGTCAGTGGTCGCATGATGGCATTGTGTTCCATCGGAGATACCCAAACGATGCCCGTCAGCGAAAGAGATGAAAGGATCAGATTGGCAGCCTCAGTGGCATTCTTGGTAAAGAACACGGATTCGGGAGACGCATTCAATCGCTGAGCCAGCAGATCACGGCAGGCTTCCACCATTGCCGAACTCCGGTAAACCCGTCCGTAGGCTGCCCGCCCGTAGGTACCTCCGACCTCTGTCAGATAAGAAGAGATTGCAGAAGCTACGGCAGCAGGTTTCGGAAAACTCGTACTGGCATTATCAAAGTATAAATTATCCATGGGGAGATTATTATCAATGGAACAGAAGAATCATTTCAGACAGAAAGAAATTCGTCACGGATAGATCACTTTGGAAGCATTCGTCTGTAATTGAAGAATCTTATACATATTGGTGATGATACCCACCGAAAGGCGTTCCTTGAGTTGATAAAAATCAAGACAGGTACCACACGACATAATCATAATCCCCTTTTCTTCCAATTGGCGAAGAGAATCGAGCGTATCCGCATTTTCGATTGCCAAACGAACACCACTATTATATAAAAGGATCGCCGAAGGCAAAACCGTATTTTCGAGAAGACTATTCAGAAAAGCCCGCATCAGAAGCGCACCCAGTTCGGGATCTCCGCTTCCCATCTCACTACTCTTTATGACAACGACATAATCATTGCTTGTCGAGGGTACGCCGCAAAAGTCTTCCGGTCTTTTCGAACCGGCAACTTCGCCGGGTTTTGCGAATCGGATAATCATTTCGGGATGCGTACTTTTAATCTCATAATTGATTTTCAAATCCGTAAGATATTCTTGAAGATTTTTGAATGCGACATCATTATCGAGAATAATTTCCGCTTCTTCAGCTTCAGACATCTTATCGATTGCTTTTTTTGTTTCGATTAGTGGAGCAGGGCAACGAAGCCCCCGCGTATCGATTGTTTTCATTTTGTATCGGTATTTATCAGTTTGTACAATGCGTCAGCTGCTTCTTCGGGATCATCTTTATCCATTTTCAATGAGAGCAGATTCGATTTGTTTTGTTTCTCGAAAGCGTGACGGTAGGTCTTGTCATAATAGTACATCGCTACCCGGATCGCACA
>CAMTOW010000302.1 GCA_947074245.1 uncultured Bacteroidales bacterium
CAATTTGTCTGCATCGTAGTTTTCCGGTATCAGAATCTGCGAAACCACGTCTCTGTACGAAAAGTCTTCCGGTAGGTTGTTGCTGTTCCAGCGATAGTAGAACGATCGCGTTTTGAAATCACGTTTCCGGTATTCGGTATAAGCGCCTGCTTTCAAGACGGGTTTAAGTTTTCCCAAAGCGAAATCATGACGGAAATTGATACCGCCCGAGAATATGTTTTCATTCAGTCGGGAGAACTCGCGCAGAATCTCATTTTGGTCGACTTGCATTTCCCCGAAATGGATATCTTCGGTAAATCCGTTCTCCGAACGATTGATGATGCGTCTGTCTGGTTGATTTTTGTTGGCATAGGCATAACCTGCGCTCCAGTCCAATTTCATCCGCTCTTTGGTGTGGGTCCCGGTTAGCTGTCCGCTGTATGTGGTTCGGCTGCTGTAATGGTATTCGTATTTTTCCTGATCGTAATGTCCCGAGATAAACTGATATCCCGTACGTTTTGTATATCGGTCCGATGCCAGCTGATTGAAAATGTTTTTGAATTCGAATTTGTTGCCGTTGGATGGGCTGAACGTATAATTCAACATTCCTCCCAATCGCCAGTTCCGGTCGTAGCGGTCATCGTTATAACTGTATAGGTATTCGGGTTTGTCGGCAACGGAATTATAGATTCCGTAACGCGCGTTTTTCATATCCGAATAGGTTTTCCATCCTTCGGTATAATTGATGGCTGCCATTAATGCGCTCTCTTTTCCGTTGTCATGGTTGAATCGGCGATTGTAGGCTCCGTTGAGTTTCAGGTCGGCGATCGGTTTTACGCTTCGGATCTTCCAGTTGTTATTTAGCCCTTTTTGAGTGAACTGTGTAACGAGGTCTTTATCCGAATTATCCAATCGGTCTTTGTAGGAGAGGTTCTTCCCGCGGAATCCGTTGTCGAATCCCAAAAAGTCGGTTGCGCCTCCTTCTGCGATATAAGCTGTGTTGAAATGGGTTTGATCATTGATCGTCGTTCCTACCGAAATGGAGTATGAATTCTTTTCCGGGATATCTTTGGTTTGGATCTGGATGAATCCTCCGGAGAAATCGGCTGGAATCTCGGGAGCGGGCGATTTGATCACGATCATGTTATCCAACTGCGACGATGGAATTATGTCGAAAGAGAAAGCTCTCGAATCGGCTTCCGAACTCGGTACACCGCTGTTGTTGATCCATACGTTGTTATAACGTTGAGCCAATCCGCGTACCATCACGAACTTGTTGTCGATAAGCGAAATTCCCGGGATTCGGCGGATTACGGCCGAAGCGTCCGAGTCTTGCGTTTTACTGATTTGTTGTGCCGAGATACCCGATTGTAGCAAAAGGCTCTTTTTTACCGAGCTCAATAGGGCGATGTCTGTATTCTGTTTCATCAATGCGATGACTACGACTCCCTGCAGATTTTGTGTCGCGTCCGACATTTCTACGTTCACGACGGTTTTTTTCTGAGGTTCAACGCTGATGTCGAGTGTAACGTCTTGATACGATATGTATCGGATCGTAAGGTTGTAACTTCCGGGATTCAGGTCTTTGATATCAAAGATCCCGTCGAGATCGGTAATCGTTCCGAATTGCGTATTCGCGATTTGGATGGTGGCTCCCGTAAGTGGTTCTCCGGTCTTGGAGTCCGTAATGATTCCGCCGATGGAACCGTAAGATTGTGCATGAATGTTGACGACACTGCAAAAACAGAAGAACAGAAGAATGATTTTTGATAAATACCTTTGCATGGCAATGCTTTAGAATTGTTTACAATGCAAAGGTGTCGAGATGATATTACGAGGTTGCGACGAGAATGTTACGGTTATATAACGAACATGTTTATTTTATAATACAAACATCACGATGGCTCTTCTGCTGATTCTGAAGCCCAACGTATTATCGGGTTTATTTTATGATATAAACATCACGGTGGCTTTTGTTTCAAGATCAGAAGAAGATCTTTTCCGTGATTAATTTGTTGTCGGTCTGAAGGTTGAGGATCATCCATCCCTGTCGTTTAATCGGTATGCTTGTCCATTCTTTTTCGATCGGTGTGCCCCGATATATCGTTTTTCCCAATGGGTCGGCAATTCGTAAGGTAGCCTTAGTCGGTGTATATATCCACAGCGAGTTTCCTTCGATTCGGTACGGGATCATTTCCAAATCGATAATTTCGGCGGCGTGACTGGTGTTCGGTTCGATCGTTAGTTCGAGTTGTTTCACTTCACCTTGGTTTAAATATAGGCTATAGGATGAGTTTCCGATAGGATGGGATTGCGCCGGATCATTTAGGTAGATGTTTTGATATCCGCTTGTGTTTTTTTGAATCGATAGTTTGTGAAGCCCGGTGCTTCCGGCTTTTATGAAAATGGGGTAAGTCTGTTTTTCGGAAAGATCTTGTGTTGTGTAAATGCAGCAATTCGATGTATCCTTTCTTATATACAAGGAGGGAACGTCATTTCGCAAACTGAAAAATTTATGACAATCTTTTCCTGGAGTGAATTCCGGATAGGCTTCTTCCGAAAAACGGATATCTGCGAAATCTGTAAAGTTTCCCTGTTCGACTTTCAATTGAATCCGGTTTAGTTCGGATGAGTAAGGTGCGTATCTCTTTTCATTCAAGTCTGAGAAATAAAGATTTGGTGCCGATAGTTTCAAAGGTGACTTTCGATTGGCTAGCTTGAAGGTGTATTCATCGCACAAAGTCTGAACGAAAAATGCGGTAAAGGGGGAAATGCCCTCGGGATGATCGTACCTGTAATTCTCTCCGTCATACTTGAGCAGTATTTCGTCGTCACTCGGATAATAATTGCAGGCATATCCGTGACCGGTTAGGTGGATGCCTCGGTCCGTCTCGGCTGCGTCTTCTTGATAGGATAAGGATGCGATATATTCTTGATTGCGTAATAAACTGTGTTTGCTTGTTTCGGATGCTTTGAATGTGACGACGCAGCCTTCGGGATAATTGTTTTTATTAATCGCTACGATATAACCTTTGTTTGCTTCGAGTAGAGGAAAGGGATCCCCTTTCGATAGACCTTCAAGATGACAGAAGTTGTCGTTCTTACCCTCATAAGCTCTTTTGTCGCTGTTATAATACTTGATTCTTAAATCGGTTTCAGCCAATGCGGTTCTTCCTTGAATCGTAATCCGGTCTGTGTCAAATGGAAAACATACGAAATACCATTGCATCGGTTCCATGGCAAGTGTGGTTTTCACAAACCCCTCAATGTTGTAATTGGCCATATTCGTGGTATAGAGTTGTGCGTTGACCGAATCTGTCATTTCGAAAGTCAGACTTTTCAAACTTTTTGTTTTGGACGAAGTATAATAGATTCCGGTCGATTTGATATCGACCATTTGTTGTTCGTAAGGATCGTTGTCTTTATGTTGGTATAAGTCTGTGATTGGTTTCGGATTCTGATAGAGCCGCACGTTATCGATCACGTATTTGCTATTGGGAGTAGCCGAAATCTTGATGTTGGTTGTATAATTAAGATAGGTGGGAAATTGGGCATAGATGGTTTTGAATCTTTTTGAAGCCGCGTCACCACACTCTTTGAAGGTTTGCTTGTCATAGTTTTGGGTATAGAATGTGATTTCGGTAACTGGTTTTAGAGCTAGTACGTCACATTCGAGATATAGATCTTCTCCGATTACGATATTATTATATAAGGGTCATCGTTGTTATCCTTGAAATCTTTCCTACAGAATAAACGAAAAATGAGACAGT
>CAMTOW010000303.1 GCA_947074245.1 uncultured Bacteroidales bacterium
CGATTCTGAAACTATAAAGGAAAACATAGGTTGCGATGCGCATACGACATTCGTATGTCATACATCCGAATCTGTGGAAGAAGAAGCATGTTGCTGTGTCTCTTCCCATATTCCGGTGATGCCTCAGGATGCTCCTGTGCAGACAACCGTAGTGAAAGACGCATCCTATAAGGTGTCTTTTTCGCTTTTGGCTGCGGTGATTTCTCTTTTTGATGAATCTCGTTATGAATCAACCGGTAAACGGATTGGCTTTATTCCCAAAATAACTTCTTCGCGCCAGATTCTGGCCTTCCATTCCGTCCTGCGGATTTAAATACATCGTTATTATCGTATGGATGATCTCTCTCGGATCATCACTCTTTTCACAGTCTGACATTCAGATCGTGGAACGAATTCTCTTACGCTATTATGTATTTAAAATCATTATTCATGAAATATCTTATATTGATCGTATCTGTGTTTATTACAGGTATGCTGACTTCATTATATGCTTCCGAAACGGTAAAAGGAATCGTAAATGATTCGGATAAACTTCCGGTTATCGGAGCAAACGTATATTGGAAAAATACTACACAAGGGGTCGTAACCAACGACAAAGGGCTTTTTGAAATAGAAACCAATGCGCAAAGCGATACGCTGATGGTCAGTTATATCGGTTATTCGCCAATGGCATTGTATGTGGGCAATCCTCAAAACTCACTTTCGATCACACTCTCGGGAGAGGTCGCTTTGGATGAAGTTGTCGTAACGCCGCCACCGACGGGAACCATGAAACTTCATCTCACTCCGTTGAATTCGCAGAAAATCACCTCGCATGAGTTGGGACGGGCTGCTTGCTGTAATCTGGCCGAAAGTTTCGAGACCAATCCTTCGGTCGATGTGACTTATAGCGATGCCGCCACGGGGGCGCGTCAGATCCAATTGCTTGGATTGTCGGGTAAATATGTGCAGATGATGACTGAGCAGCTACCTGCTTTTTCGGGTGCCGCTTCTCTGTATGGGTTGAGTTATGTGCCGGGACCTTGGATGGAAAGCATTCAGATCTCGAAGGGGACTTCTTCTGTAAAAAACGGTTTTGAGGCTTTGTCCGGACAAATCAACATCGAGTATAAGAAACCGCAGAATTCCGATCCGCTTTTTATCAACTTGTTTGCTGCCGACAATGGCAGAATCGAGGCGAATGCCGATGCGAATATCAAGCTTTCGGACAAGTTGGCTACGGGAATTATGGCGCATTATTCGAAAGAATTGAAGATGCACGATGGGAATGATGATGGTTTTGCCGATCTGCCGAAAACGGAACAATTCAACTTGTTGAATCGCTGGTATTATAAGAACGGAGGATTCATTTCGCAAACCGTAGCGAATATAATGAAAGAAAGCCGCGAAAGCGGACAAATTATGCATCAGGATATGGCGCTTGAAAATCCGTATCGGATCGATATCGATACCAAACGCGCAAGCATTTACACCAAGAACGGATATGTCTTCGGAGATGAGAACAATACTTCGGTCGCTTTGATGCTTTCGGGGTCGCTGCACGATCAGAAATCGGAGTATGGGAAAAAACAATATGATATCATCCAGCGCAATCTCTATGCGAGTCTTGTTTTTGAGCAGGAATATAATCATAAACACAATGTGAGCGCCGGTTTGAGCATACAGGTCGATGATTTCAATCAACGAACCGATGAACTGACTCAAAAGCTGATCGGAAATTATCTTTCTCGCAAAAGCTATGTGACTCCGGGTGTTTATGGACAATATGCGCTGAATCTGGATCATAAACTGATTGTTCAGGCTGGTCTGCGCTTGGATTATAATTCAGATTTCGGAGCATTCGTTACTCCTCGCTTGCATGTTAAATACGAGATCGCGCCGTGGCTTTCGGCTCGTGCTTCGGTCGGGAAGGGGTATCGCATCGCCAATGAGTTGGCTGAAAACAGTTTTTTGCTGGCTAGCAGCAGACGCCTGACCGTCCAAAAGGATCTGAACCGACTGGAACGTGCGTGGAATTATGGTGTAGCTTTATCGTCGACGGTTCCGGTAGCAGAGAAAGATCTGCAGTTAAATCTGGAATGGTATTATACCGATTTTAGCAATCAGGTAGTGGTCGATATGGATTCGGATTCTCATGGAGCGTATATCCGCAACGCGATGGGAAAATCGTATTCGAATATTATCCAACTGGAAGCTACTTATCCGTTTTTCAAAGGATTTACCCTGACCGGGGCGTTTCGATGGACTGATGCCAAAACCAATTACAACGGCGAAATGCGAGAAACCTATCTGATGAGCCGCTACAAAGGGATGCTGACTGCATCATATCAGACCAATCTGAACAAGTGGCAATTTGACCTGACCGCGCAATTCAACGGTGGCGGACGCATGCCGGATCCGAATCCGGAGAATCCGTTGTGGGAGGAGAGATACAAAGGTTTTACGGGACTGAACGGGCAGATAACGAAAAACTTCAAACAATGGTCGATCTATCTGGGTGCTGAGAATCTATTGAATTTCAAGCAGAAGAATCCGATTATCGAAGCGGGCGATCCGTGGGGAGAAAATTTCGATGCGACAATGGTTTGGGGACCTATTCATGGTCGTAAACTGTATGGCGGGATCCGCTTTAATCTTTAATTGGGAGAGTTGTGAAATATAAAATTCTCCAACTGTCCATTGAAAAGCGTGCCGGGAAATGTATGAAATTTATATTTTTGCACTATGCCACGTAAGATTATAGATATAAAAATGGAAAGTTGGGGAATCTATACCCAATGGGACAGGCAATCAAAAGCATTGCCGAAAATAAAGAAATTTACCGATTCTGTGCCTGTTGAGTTGGATGTGGAGTTTGGATACATTCTGCACATCAAAGGTGCGAAAGGAAAGCTCGTGGAGTTTGTAATGAAACATCCGCCTTTTACCGATGACGAAGGAAATGTGCGTCCCGATTTTGAAGGATCGGAGTATATCAGTTCCAATGATTGGAGGTTCTTTTTGGGGGATACGGTCTGGTTGCCTTTAGAGGATAAATGTGGGGAATGGTTATTGCTTACTTATCTCGACGGAAAGGAAATTGCACGGAAATCATTTCAACTTTATCTGGAGCCGGATGCATCGTCTTTCGGATTATGATCCTTGAAGTTCTTTTTGGATAAGATCTTTCAAACTGCATACCGTATTTTTATCATAAATAAAGCGTCTTCTTTGCCCGCAGAACGGGTGGGGAAGATGCTTTGTTATTTTATTGCGTAATTGATTTTGATGATGTAGAATCTTTCGGGGAAACTCAGTCATGTCTTCATCCTCGGCTGAAGATAATACGTATTTTTCAGTCTTTATCCTGACGGTACATGCGGATATACTCATGAATTTTCCCTTTTTCAAGATGTTTCTTGGAGAGTCGGATCAAAAAACGGTAAGGATGACCGCTGTATTGTTTTTTAGGGTTTAATCCGATACGAGGAGCGAAATATACTTTTTCTCTGTCAGTATATTCGTATGGTATGACTCTGATCAGGTCGTGCCGGAATAAGTCGCCCTCTTCAATGATTCGCATCAGGTCGAGATAATCGGGGCGATTATCTATTTTTCTTTTTCCCGAAACGACCGGGATTAATCCCAGTTCGGGAAAAATATTCGTCATCAGAAGCGTGGAGGGACCGTAGATATATTGCTTTTCGGCCGGATTTCCTTTTTCAATCACTTCAATGGCACGGATTAGAATGCCAAAA
>CAMTOW010000304.1 GCA_947074245.1 uncultured Bacteroidales bacterium
TACGAGATTCTCCGGAGTGACTGGAGTTCAGACGTGTGCTCTTCCGATCTTAAGCTTATATATAAAGAATAAAGTTTTGTATGTGCAACTCACATCTTCGGTGCTTCGCAACGAGCTGATGATGTGTCGGCTTCGTTTGGTCAAGAGCCTGAATGAAAGAGTGGGGGCAGAGGTGATAACCAATATAATATTCAGATAATAAAATGGAAACGATCTTTAGAAACAGATTGCCGATTCAGTTGCGCTTCAACGATATTGATATTGTGGGGCATGTGAACAATACGGTTTATTTCAATTTTTTTGATTTGGGAAAAACGGCTTATTTCGATGCCGTAAAAGGTTCGCATATGGACTGGACGAGCGTAAATATCGTGATCCGACATATCGAAGCGGATTTTCAGGCACCGACTCATTATCGGGATCAGATCGAAGTGGATACTGCGGTGGTGAAAATCGGAAATAAAAGTATCGTATTTGAACAGCGCGTAATTGATACGAAGACGGGAATCGTGAAATGTGTCTGTAAAACGGTGATGGTAGGTTTCGATCCGAAAACCAACGAGGCGATCGAGATCGATCCGAATTGGAAAGACGCGATTCGCGCTTACGAGCAGAATCCGAATCTGTAAATGAATTGAGAAAAACGACAGTCGAAACTAAAAGGATTCGGCTGTCGTTTTTTTATTTTAACCATAAAAAGATAATAACTGGATAGAATTGTGAACGTTAACTCAAGGTGTGTTTCCGATAATTACATCTCTTTGGATTTAAGCCGATTTAGTCTAAACAATCTTTAAAAGCAGGCGTTATATATACGATAATTATTCTATATTTGTCTTTACTTTTTGAAAGTGTGTCGAACTAAATAGGAACCCTGTGGATAATCGAATCAAATTAAGAGTACTCGGGATAACATACAGTCAGATTCAATCCGGAGCATATGCTCTTGTGCTGGCTGAGGAAAACGGAAGTCGTCGGATTCCGATCATAATCGGAACTGCTGAAGCACAGTCAATCGCCATTCAGTTGGAACATCTGACCCCGCCGCGCCCGCTGACACATGATTTGTTCGTAGCGTTTGCCGAAGCATTCGATATTCACTTGAAAGAAGTTTTCATCTATAAATTCGAAGAGGGAGTTTTCAGCGCAGAACTAATCTTCGAAGACAAAGAGGGTGAAGTTAAAAAAATCGATTCGCGGACATCCGACGCGATCGCGTTTGCATTACGATGCAATGCTCAAATCACAACGACCGAAGACATCGCTGCGAGAGCAGGGGTGGAATTTGAGGAAGATACGATGAAGAACATGGAGTCGGAAGAGGAGGCTCCGGAAAAAAAAGTACGGACATTGGATGAATTGAACAGCCTACTTTCGGAGGCCGTGAAGAATGAGAATTATGAAGAGGCTTCACGACTTCGGGATGAAATCAGCAAATTGAAAGATTAAGGCTTTGTTTTTGCGATTCGGAAGAATCGGACGGATTCAAATTTTATAGAATAAATTAGTATATCGATGATCAATCTTAAAAAACTGACGTTGCTCGTTTTTTTCTTTTCTTGCGCAGCGTTATTGTTCTCACAGACGGATTCAGCCCGTGCTGTAATTGATACTTTATCATTAGGAACACCTCATATCGAAGAAGCTCTGAAAGACGCTCCCTCTCAAGTAGAAGTTACGGTGCCGACCGCACCGGCAGGTATCTCATTCAACTCCGTATTGCGGGGTTTGATCGGGATGGTGTCATTATTGCTGATCGCTTTCGCTTTCAGCCGTAATCGTCGTGCGATTGACTGGAAGGTCGTTTTGATCGGACTTTTGATTCAGACGACATTAGCGGTAGGGGTACTTTACGTGCCGTTTATCAAAGTGTTTTTTGAAGTGATCGCGGGATTTTTCGTGAAAGTGATGGACTTTACCGCTTCGGGAGCCGCATTTTTGTTTGGAGATCTTCTCGATACCAGCAAAATGGGGTATATCTTCGTTTTCCAGGTCTTGCCGACAATCATTTTCTTCTCGGCATTGACGAGTTTGCTTTATTATCTGAACATCGTACAGGTAGTAGTAGTGGGGATCGCTTGGTTGCTTAAGAAAGCATTCCGCATTTCGGGAGCTGAGGGGCTGACCGTAGCTGGTAATATCTTTTTGGGGCAAACGGAAGCGCCCTTGCTTGTGAAACGTTATTTGCCGAATATGAATCGGTCGGAGATGTTTCTGGTGATGAGTGCCGGAATGGCGACTATCGCCGGAGCTGTATTGACTGCTTACATCGGTTTGTTGGGCGGATCGGATCCGGTAGCACGTATCACATTCGCAAAATACTTGTTGTCGGCCTCTGTGATGGCGGCACCGGGTGTGATCGTTATCGCAAAGATCATCTATCCCCAGACTGAATCGGTCGATACGGATCTGAAAGTGGATCGTAACTCTGTTGGTAAAAACGTGTTGGACGCCATTTCGAACGGAACCGTAGAGGGTGTTAAAGTTGCAGTAAACGTAGGAGCCATGCTTTTGGTGTTTATCGCCATGGTAGCTATGCTCGACTATATATTAGGAGGCCTGATCGGGCACTACACCGGTTTGAATGATTGGTTAGCATCGGTATCGGATGGTAAATACGATACGTTCAACTTCCAGTTTGTTGTCGGTATGGTGTGTACGCCGATTGCGTGGCTGATGGGTGTACCGAACGCGGATATGGTTAATATCGGAAGTTTATTGGGTACAAAGGTGATGATCAACGAGTTCGTGGCCTATAACGATATGGCAACGATGAAGGAATTGGGATCTTTCGCATACGAAAAATCAATCATCATGGCTACGTTCCTATTGTGCGGATTTGCAAATATCAGTTCGATCGGTATTCAGATTGGAGGTATCTCGATCCTAGCACCGAATCAGCGTGAAACTTTGACCCAACTGGGATTCTTATCATTGATTTGCGGTACACTAGCTTCGTGTATGTCGGCAACAATCGTAGGGATGATATTGGGATAAACTAAACTTATTTATACCAAGACACAAAGTGCACGCTCTGAAAAGAGGTCTACTTTGTGTCTTTTATTTTATATAGGAATACTATGCATCTTTTTTATACACCGGATATTCTGGCAAGCGGCGAAATGCCGGAAGAAGAATCGAATCACGCCGTAAAAGTATTGAGGTTGACGGAAGGGGAGCAGATTTTGCTCGTCGACGGGAAAGGTGTTTTTCATGAGGCGGTAATTACTCGAGCTCATCATAAACGTTGTGGAGTAGAGATCGTGCGAAGTTATGAGGATGAGAACAAACGAGCTTATTCGATACAGATCGCAATCGCTCCGACTAAGAATATGGATCGGATCGAATGGTTTGCGGAAAAATCGACCGAAATAGGAATTGATCGAATCACCTTTTTGAAATGTCGCTACTCCGAGCGTAAAGAAGTGAAAACGGAACGAATCAATAAGATTCTTGTCTCGGCCATGAAACAATCCGTGAAGGCGGCCTTGCCGGGTCTGGATGGTATGACCGATTTTAAGAAATTCGTTGAACAGCCTTTCGACGGCCAGAAGTTTATCGCTCACTGTTATAAGGATGCCGAGCGCGTATTGTTGAAAAAGGAGTATGTGCCGGGTGAGAGTATGCTTATTCTGATTGGTCCTGAAGGGGATTTCAGTGAAGAAGAGGTGGCTTTGGCAATAGCGA
>CAMTOW010000305.1 GCA_947074245.1 uncultured Bacteroidales bacterium
GAGAGAAATTCAAATTCGGACCAAGAGCGATATTGATTTTTCCGAATAAAACACCCAGAACGATACCGGCTGCAATCGGGAAGAAGTTAGTCGCTGAAACTGCTTTGCTGTCGTTACCGAACAGACGAGCAATCTGAGACATTTCATCTTTCGGAGCGACAATCATCACTTTATCACCGAATTTCAATTTCAAATCAGCAGATGAAGCAATCTCAATACCGGCGCGTCGAACGCGTGTAGACGTCGCGCTGTAGTTTGCAAATAAATTAAGGGAACCAAGAGTTTCGTTGACCAATTTCGTATTGGTTAGCAAAACTTGCTCGATTTCATATCCATCTTTTAGTGGAAGATCCGTATCAACAGCAGGACCGATCAACATTTCGAGACGATCTAAAGAGTCGGTAGTACCAACGGCCTTAATCAAGTCACCTTGATGAAGACGTGAAGTCGGTTTTGGAGGACGCGCATCATTATTATGCATGATTCGGGAGATCGTGGCTCCGGTCATCGTACGAATCTTCAAATCTTTCAGATTCTGCTCGATGACAGCTGCATTCTCAACCTTTAAGACGCGTGTTGCGATCGATGGAAACTGATTGACTTGTTCTGCTTCGATTTTCTTATCAAGAGCAGTCATGTCAGTACGCATAATTTTCGGCAACAGTTTCACGAAAAGAATTACTCCGATCACACCGAAAGGATATGCGATACCATAACCGATGGATGACAATTCGGATGTAGCTTCAATCGCTGCGGCCAACCCCGGTGTACTGGTCAAAGCTCCTGCCACCAATCCGGTGACCATCGGAGCGTCGATACCAAGGAAATAACTGGAAACGAACCCAACCAGACCGGCACTCGCAATCAATAAAACCGTTAATAATGCAAGATCGCGGCCTTTGCTCTTGAATGAATCAAGAAAACCGGGACCGGCTTGGATACCGATTGTGAAGATAAATAAGATCATTCCGAATTCCTGAATGCTTTTAGGAATGAGAACTCCGAAGTGACCGAAAAGTAATGCGATGAATATTACCGCCGAAACATCAAGGGATACACCCTTGATTTTGATTGATCCCAGCATATAGCCAAGAGCAACAATAACAAAAAGTGAAAAAATCGGATTCTGGAATAAGTCCATATTGAAGTATGATTTAAATGTACTGAATTCGCGCCGCAAAGATAGAAAAGGTATTTTTAACTACCCTATGTTTTTATGCTTAAAAACATAGGTGGGGTGTAAAAAACACATTCATATGAAATCGTGGCTCGGGTCGTGATGAAATAAGTAAAACAGAATGCTCCCGATAAGTGAAAAAGCACAGGGCTTTGAATTTGATACCGTTACTTGAATGAGAAAATAATTTTTATATCAAATTGCTGCTTGATGAAGCATAAAGCATTATATTTATAGTATAAAACCGAATGAAAAGCGGAGTTATCACTTCGATATATTATAACTTTGTCAAAAATGCATTATGACAGCACACTCGAATATCTTAACGGAAGAAGTTAATCAAGACTTGCGCTATCTGCGTCTTCTTTCCAACAATTTTCCAACCATTTCTGATGCTTGCACAGAAATCATTAACCTGGAAGCGATTTTGAATCTCCCAAAGGGAACCGAACATTTTCTAACTGATTTGCACGGAGAATATGAAGCATTTCAGCATGTTTTAAAAAATGCATCTGGAGTGGTTCGTAGAAAAGTAGAAGATATATTCGGGAATTCATTGAGAGAATCGGATAAACAAGCCCTATGTACGCTTATTTATTACCCGGAAGAGAAACTGGAGCATGTTAAAAAGACAGAGGTGGATCTGAATGACTGGTATCGCATCACACTGCATCATATCATCGAAGTGGCCAGAATGGTATCTTCGAAATATTCGCGATCGAAAGTAAGAAAATCGCTTCCGACGGATTTCGCTTATATCATTGAAGAGTTACTTCATGAATCGCAGCAGGAACCGGACAAACATGATTATTTCAATAGTATTATCAGTAGTATTATAGAGATACGACGCGCGGATGAGTTTATTATCGCTATTTGTAATGTAATTCAGCGTTTGACCATCGATACATTGCATATCGTAGGGGATATCTATGACAGAGGCCCCGGAGCGCATATCATTATGGATACCTTGTGTACATATCATGATTTCGACATTCAATGGGGTAATCATGATATCTTATGGATGGGTGCGGCTGCCGGTAGTGACGCCTGTATAGCCAATGTGATTCGGGTTTCGTTGAGATACGCGAACTTGGAGACCTTGGAAGAAGGATATGGAATCAATCTTTTGCCATTGGCAACTTTTGCAATGGACGTATATGGAACCGATCCATGCAAAAACTTCAAATCGAAAGTAACAGACGCCGATTTTTATAAAGACAAGACTTTGCGTATGATGGCGCAGATGCATAAGGCGATATCAATTATCCAGTTTAAACTGGAAGGGCAGATCGTAACGACTCGTTCTGAGTTTGAAATGGCATCACGGAATCTTTTGTCGGCAATTAATTATGAAAAGGGAACCATATTGCTCAACGGAAAGGAATATGAACTGACTGATAAGAATTTTCCAACCATTGATCCGCTTAATCCGTTGAAATTGACTCCGGAAGAGGAAGATTTGGTTGAAAAGTTGCGTCATTCATTCCAAAACAGTGAGAAACTAGGCAAACATATTCGATGCCTGTATTCCAAAGGCAGTTTGTATCTTACCCGCAATTCAAATTTGCTGTATCATGCTTCATTGCCAATCGAAAAGGATGGTACCTTTAAACAGGTATCGATATTAGGAAAGAAATATTCCGGCAAAAAATTACTGGATATTATCGAAAAATTGGTGCGAGCTGCCTATTTTGACGATAGCAAATCGGAGTTACAACAATATGCTCTCGAGTATATGTGGTATTTATGGTGCGGACCATCTTCTCCATTATTCAATAAAAGCAAGATGGCTACGTTCGAACGTTATTTCATCGCGGATAAAGAAAGCCATAAAGAGAAAAAAGGAGAGTATTACCATTTGATCAATGAAGAAGAGATCTGTGATAAAATACTTAAGGAGTTTGGGCTTAATCCAGCTACATCCCGTATTATCAACGGACATATTCCCGTAAAAACAATCAAGGGAGAAACTCCTTTGAGAGCGAATGGTAAATTATTGGTAATCGATGGAGGTTTTTCTAAAGCTTATCAAAGCGAAACCGGAATTGCTGGTTATACCTTGATTTATAATTCACATGGTTTGTTGCTTGTTCAGCACGAGCCGTTTGAATCCGCAGAAAAAGCGATTTCGGAAGGAAAAGATATCTTGTCTACTACACAGATTCTTGAATTCAAAGCTCAGAGAATGAAAGTGAGAGACACGGATCGCGGAAAAGAATTGGAAAGCCAGATTAAGGATCTGCAAAAACTCTTGATCGCATACCGAAGCGGCTTTATTAAAGAACGTAAATAAAAAAATATCAAATAAAACAAAGATCGGAAGAGTTGTTCTTTTCCGATCTTTGTTCATAGATAAAGTATGTATCGAGAATCATCTGGATCGATTTGATGATGTTGTTATTTGATATAGAACTTTGTTGTATGGGTAATTTGTTGTATATTAGTGATTTATATTAGTTGGTTATTGGCTGAATTATTCTTTGAAAAAGAGAGAATAGGAAT
>CAMTOW010000306.1 GCA_947074245.1 uncultured Bacteroidales bacterium
TTTTGTTTTTCAAGCAGAAGACGGCATACGAGATTCGCCTGAGTGACTGGAGTTCAGGCGTGTGCTCTTCCGATCTGCAGGAGAAGGAGAAGGAGAAGGAGAAGGAGAAGGAGAAGGAGAAGGAGAGGAGCAGAAGCAGAAGGAATAGGAATAGGAATAGGAATAGGAATAGGAAGATATAAAAACGAATCCCATCCTTTTGTCTTTTATTCGACAAAAAGATGGGATTCGTGAATTTGGTGACCTCGGAGGGATTCGAACCCTCGACCCAATGATTAAGAGTCATTTGCTCTACCAGCTGAGCTACGGAGTCTTGTTTTTTTTATTGACGGTGCAAATGTAGCCCTTTTTTAAAATATAACAAGTATTTGCTATAAAAACTTAACTATTCAAAAATATAAATTTCAGAAGGGTGGCTACGTTTCAGCGCGATTACCTCTACGTCTTTCCCAACACGGATATCTTCCTGCAGCAATCGGTATTCGATCGTTTTGAAAGCCAATTCCGGATGGTTATTGTCGCGGCTCAAATGGCATAAGAAGATATGGGTGATCCCCTCATGGTAGTTTTTCGCCAGGAATTCAGCACATTCCATATTGCTCAGATGCCCGTAGGGGCCCTGCACACGTTGTTTCAGATGATACGGATAAGATCCGTGCTGGAGCATTTCCGTGTCGTAATTCGCTTCGATGACGAGTTTGTTCGCCCGGCTCATATAATCCCGAACGGTCGGAGAGATATACCCCAGGTCGGTTGCGAATCCGAATTTTACATTTCCCAACTCAACGAAATATCCAACGTTGTCGCTTCCGTCGTGAGGTACTTCAAATGGTGTGATGCGTAAATCGCGTATTTCTGTTACTTGATCTTTGACAACTACTCTTTTCGATTGATAAATTTTCTGTGTCATCCCGTAATTTCTGTTCATCCCCTGATGGACATCTTCGGTCGTATAGACGGGAATACCATATTTCTCGCCAAGAAAACCCGCGGATTTGATATGATCCGCATGATCGTGTGTGATGAATAAACCCAGAATATTTTCAAAAGGAATGTTGTTATCTTTCAATGTCTTCTTGATCGTTCTTACCCCGATCCCGGCATCGATCAGAATGCCATAGGTCTCGGTACCAATGTAATAGCTGTTTCCGCTACTTCCACTGGCAAGACTTATAAATTTCAACTTCATAGATAATCCTTTTTACTTCGCCTGCAAATATAAATTTTTGTGCCTAATAAAGCAATCGAAACGGCTTTCGTCTCATTGCTTCCGTCTGGCTTTCGGATCTTGATTTCCAGTCGGATATGCCTGTCGAACGCAAAACGGTTAAATAAAATATTTTTTCAACCTTTTTTTTTCGATCGATCCGACTATTAATCCCTATAAAGGTAACACACCTTATTTATAGATTAGAAATATACTCGGCACTTTCGGGAGATCCACTTTCTTTTTGGCCCATTCCGCTACGGTCATTGTCCGGATCGACTCATCGTCGCACGTGATGTTGGATGCGATACACAATCGAGTTTGCGGACGGCAGTTCTTCAAGATGTCCTCCATCATTTTATTGTTGCGATAGGGCGTTTCAATGAAGAGTTGCGTCTGGTTTTCCGAATAGATCCGCCCTTCCAGTTGTTTCAGTCTTTTGCCACGTTCGCCCGCGTCGATCGGCAGATAACCGTGGAACGCGAAACTCTGTCCGTTAAATCCCGATCCCATTACCGACATCAGAATGGAGGAGGGGCCAACCAGCGGCACCACCTTCAAGCCTTTTTTCTGTGCGATCGCCACCACGTCAGCGCCCGGATCGGCGATAGCGGGGCATCCGGCTTCCGAAATGATCCCTACCGATTGTCCGGCGATTAGCGGATTCAAGTATTCCGAAACCTGTTCGGGCGAAGTATGTTTGTTCAATTCATAAAAAGTCAAAGCGTCGATATCGATCGTTGCGTCCGTTTTCTTTAAGAAGCGGCGCGCCGTACGTACGTTCTCTACGATGAAATGTCGTATTCCGCGGATCACATCGGCATTATGCTCGGGGAGCACCCGGTTCAACGGAGTTTCGCCCAAAGTGACGGGAATAAGGTATAATGCGGTTTGCATAATCGTTCTGTTCTATATATTTGGCGTAAAAGTACTAAATTTGCAGGCATCTAAAACAATTATACCGTCATGCTTCTTCCCGAAACATTTATAAAACGTATGAAAGCTCTTTTGCAGGATGAATATCCGGCATTTGAAGAGGCCATCCAACATGATCAGTCTGTCAGTGTTCGCCTGAACCCGGCCAAAACCGAAGTCCGACTCTCGCAGACACCCGTTCCATGGAGCGTCAATGGATATTATCTTGATGCGCGACCGGCTTTCACGTTCGATCCGCTGATTCATTCGGGGGTATATTATGTTCAGGAAGCATCTTCTATGTTTCTCGATCGCGTCATTCGTCAATATGTCGATCGTCCGGTGCGTTATCTGGATCTTTGCGCCTCACCGGGAGGGAAGACTACGCTGGCCATCTCGGCTCTTCCCGAAGGAAGTTTCGTGGTTGGGAATGAGATTGATCGCAAGCGCGCCTATGTTCTTGCCGAGAATATTCAGAAATGGGGTTCGCCCAACGTGATGGTGACCAATAACAAAGCTGCCGATTTCACCCATCTTACGCATTATTTCGACGTGATCCTGACCGATGTTCCTTGTTCGGGCGAGGGGATGTTCCGTAAAGATCCGCAGGCCATCAGCGAATGGTCTGAAGCCAACGTGCTCAATTGCGCCGCGCGTCAGGGCGAGATCCTTCGTGATATTTGGGACGCACTGCGTCCGGGAGGCTTGTTGATTTACAGCACCTGCACGTATAATAGGGAGGAGAATGAAGAGATGATCCGATACATCCAGTCCGAACTGGGTGCCGAAGTGCTTCCGGTCGATACCGATCCGGCATGGGGAATCCACCCGGCTCTTTGTGGCGAGTTGCCTGTTTACCGTTTTATGCCGCATACGACTCGCGGCGAAGGCTTGTTCATGGCCGTTCTTCGCAAATCCGATGCCGAAGATGTGGAAGATCGCTCTACCTTGATCCGTAACTGGAGCAAACGCGCTCAAAAAGATCAAAAGAAAGGAAAGAAAGAGAATCGCAAAGAGTCGGTATCTACTTTCCCGAAAGAGATAAAAGACTGGATAGCCGAACCCGCGCGTTTCTCATTCGAAACCAAAGCCGATCGCTTGTTCGCTTATCCGACCGTCTATGCGGCCGAGATGGCCATGTTGTGTGATCAGTTGAATCCGCTGACCGCCGGAATTCCATTGGGTACGATCAAAGGGAAAGATATTTTGCCCGAGCATGCCCTTGCGCTCTCTACGCAACTCAACCGCAATGCTTTCGAAACATTTGATGTCGATTTCACAACCGCTATCGCTTATCTGCGTCGTGAAGCCATCACCTTGCCCGATACCGTTGCCAAAGGTTTTGTATTGATCACTTACAAAGGTTATCCGCTGGGATGGGTTAAGAACATCGGGAATCGCTCCAACAACCTCTATCCACAGGAATGGCGCATACGTTCCGGTTATTTGCCTGAAGAAATCATTCCGGTTATTCCAGGGTGAGATTTATCTATAGTAACCGTTCGATAAACTACATATTGACCTTCTTCTTCCATTTGAGAGGAAGAAG
>CAMTOW010000307.1 GCA_947074245.1 uncultured Bacteroidales bacterium
ATACGGGATTCTATTCGAAGGTGGAAATACGGAAGAGTCGGACGACCGGATCTCGATGGGGATGGCCGAGTCGGTGATCGGCCTGTCGGGAAAAGGCTACGGGGATCTGGAGTTTGTCGGATCGCTCAATCTGATCGACTTCTTCAACCTGCAGGTAAAGAACATCAAACAGCTCGTGCAGGAGAGCTTCGCGAAAGGAGCGAGCCGCGAAACGATCGCCAAAGGGATGAACATGAAACTTAAAACCGTTTACCGATTATGTTGAGAATAGATTTTATTCGGTCGTTGACTGCCTACTTCGCGGGGTTCGTTTCGCCGAAAACACGAAAAGAGATGTTTCGCGCGCCCAAGGTGAAACAGACGGCGGAGTATCGGGAAATTGAAAAACAGGTGCTTGAAACCGACGAAAGCAACGTGATAGAAGGCATTTCCGACCTGATCGTAAGCATCAACAACCGGTATGTTTCGGAACGGTTGAAGAATTCGAAAGGGTATGTTTTGTTTGTCGAATACGGCAATGTGATGATCGATGACAACGGCTACGGAGTGCAGCGCGCCGACATCTCGATCTCGGTATCGTGCGACTTTTCGGACAATGCCGATGCCATCGACGAAGCGGTCAGGATGGAGCGCTGCTACAGTATCCTGGATCGCATTATCAGCCGAATGCGCGCCGAACAGCAGGACCTGAACTGGAATCCGCTACTGACTCAAATTGAATTTCCGGCATCGATCTATACGATCGAACCGACGGCTTTCTACGGTCGCGGCGGATGGGTGGCGATGTTTAAAAGGGAGGACGCCGAATGAGAGAGGAAGAGGAAAGAGAGGGTGCGATCGACCTGAACAAACCGATCCTGCCGGACTTCATTTCGGGCGAGGAAGAGATTCTGTTCTGGTTGCGCGAATTCGGGAAGCTGGGGTTTTCGGAACTTCAGATCTCCCGATTGCTCGCGCCACGACTTGCCAAGAATAATTATATCCGGGTGATGGCCGCCCTGTTTACGAGCGATACGGCGGTAAACAGGGCGTATGAACTGGGCAAAGAGGAAGCCTCATTCGAATTGCTGTCGTCGTTGCAGATCCGAGCCAACTCAGCGGTGGCCGATTCTGCCACGACCGAGTTGCTGCTGAAGCTGAACCGATCGATGGCGGTAGCCGCCGAAATCAACAAGCGTTTCCGATGATCAGCGATACGATAAAGAGCGAATCGCTCGCGGATAAGAAAAAGAGGATGGCGGATATCCTGAACAAAGGTGTGGACCGGGTGTATCGGTGTCAGCTCGAGGTGATGGAATCCGGCAATCTGATCCGTTCGGGGGTTCTGGAAAGAGCATTGAGAGCGGGACAGCGGGAGATTCGTATCGGCGACGATCTCGATTTTTCGCTTCAGGTGAATATCCCGATCCATGCCCGGTTTCTGGATATGAAACGCTATGGCGATCATCATATTTATAATCCGATCGTATTCGGTATTCTTTACGGCAGCGTAAGGCGCTCTGTCAGGAAAGTGGTTTACGATGATGTATCGGCACTGCGGCAGGCGATTGAGAACAGCGCGTCGGCTTTCGTGTCGGAAACCGAAAAAACTCACAATACGAATTATGGCTAAGAAACTATCTGAAGACAATATCAAATGGACGCTCGATATCAACGGGTCTCCGGCACAGAAGGCGCTCCGGCAGACGACGGCGGAAACCCGGAATCTGGAGAGCGCCAACAAATCGCTCGAAAAGGAGATGAAAGCCTTGAAGAAAGCGGGAAAAGAGGGTTCGGAGGAATGGAGCGCGCTGAATAAGACCTATACGGAAAATTCGGCCAAGATCACCGAAAACAAACAGAAGCAGAAAGAACTGTACGCCTCGATGAGCAATTCGGAGAAGACCACCGCCCAACTCAGGGCGGAATCTTCGAAGCTGACTTTCGAGCTCAACCACATGGCGCGCGGCACGGATGCGTATCGCGAAAAGGCGAATCAGCTGCTGGGCGTTCAGGAAGAGCTGACGCGGGCAACCAACGAGCAGAAAGGCGTAACATCGTCGCTGATGGGCGAGCTGGAGTCGGCTCCGGGAATCGTGGGATCGCTGACTTCGTCGTTTCGCGGTCTGATCGTGGCATGCAAGGCGTTTATCGCCAATCCGGTTGGCGCCGTGATCGCGTTGATCGGCGCGGGAATCGCCGTATGCGTGAAAGGATTCAAGGATTTCGCATCCGCTTCGGAAGAGGGCGGAATGAAAGCTTCGAAAGCATTGGGCCCGATCAAGGTGATCGGCACGGAAATCGGAAAGCTCTTCAAATGGATCGGGGGCTATGTGGTGGAGATGGTGGATAAGGTGACGTCGGTAATCTATAAGGCGATGGGATGGCTTGGCCGATTCAACGATACGGCGGCCGAGATCTACGACAACATGACCCGGCAGTATGAGATCGAAGAGAAAAGCTACGAACTGGGGAAGAAACGGCAGGATATGCTCGCCCGGGAAAAACAGATCGAACGGGACATTTCGGAACTGAAGATGAAAGCCGCCCAGAAAGACAAGTATTCGGCAGAGGAACGGCAAAAGATGCTCCATGACGCGATTGATAAGGAAACGGAGCTTTCGCAACTGCGTACTGACATGGCCCAGGCGGAATATGAACTTTGGGAAATGGAATCGGCTCAGGACGACAACGACTATGCCGCAAACCTGAAAGGGGCGGAACTGCAGGCGAAGATCTTCGATGCTGAACGGCAGCATTATGAGAATATGAACGGCGTGAATAAGAAGCGGCTTTCGGTATTGAATGAGATCAACGGAGTGGAAAAGAGCAATGTGAAGGTTGCCGAAGCGAAAGCCGCTACCGAAGAATCGATCTTGAAGATGCAGCAGAAATCGCTCGACGAGCAGATCCGAATCCGCGAACAAGCGCTGGATCGGATCGCAACGATTCAGGAAGAGTATGACGTATCGCAAATGGCCGAAGAGGAGAAGAAACTGTATCGCCTGAATAAGAAATACGATCAGGCGCAACAGTTGCTCGAACAGGCGTTGCAGTCGCGGGCGATCACGGAAGCCGAATACCGAGAGAAGAGTTTTGCCCTGATGCAGCTGCATGCCGACGAGGAACTGGCGCTGACGGAGGAGCAACGCCATAAGGCGGAAACCCTGCTTAATCAGGAAGCCGAGAAACTGGATGCCGAGGCGTTTAAGATCCGGCAGGAACTGCTGCGTGACAATCTGGAGTATCAGCGGGACATGGAGCTTGAATCGCTTCGGATGCTTCATGACGAGAAAAAACTATCTGACGAGGATTATGCCCGGGCATCGATGAATATTCATCTGAAATACCTGACGGCGCGCATCGAGAAAGAGAGGAGTTTGCTCAACAACGCCAGCGCCGTTGCCAATGGATTGCAGGATCTGCAACTCGCCAAGATCGAGACCAACTATCAGAAACGGCTTGCTCTGGCAGGCGACAACGAAGAGAAGAAGGCTGCGATCGAAGCGGATTATGAAGAACAGAAGCTGGAAGCGCAGAAACGGTATGCGGACGTGAATTTCGCCATCAAAGCGGGATCGATCGTGGCGGATACCGCACAGGCGATCATGCAGGGATACGCCCAGTTGGGACCGATTGCGGGATCGGTGGCCGCCGTGATGCTGACCGCCGTAGGAGG
>CAMTOW010000308.1 GCA_947074245.1 uncultured Bacteroidales bacterium
GAAATAATTAAATCAAAAGCATCAATATAATCACCAGAGGCATGACTAAAAGTTGCTCAATATCAATTTTAAGCATATAAAAACAAAACCAAACTAATAATCACGATTATGAATGCAAAAAGTTTATTTTTCTTCGGTTCTCTGGCCCTGATGATGGCTTGTAGCAACGACAATGATTCGATTCTGGATGATAAGGACGATACGAAAGTTCCTGAAACCGAAACCGGCTATCCGGAGGGATCGATCGTTTGGAAGAAAGATACGACCGTTATTCTCGATAACCACTTCTTGGTTGAAAAAGACAAATCGTTATATATCGAAGAGGGTGCTACGATTATCGCGTCCAATTCGGAAGTAAAACCTGAAATCGTCGTGTTGGGTAACCTGTATTGCCTGGGTACGGCTTCAAAACCGATCACGTTTACCGTAGAGGAATCTTCTAAGACCGACCGTTTCTCACGCGAGTGGGGTGGTATCATCTGTGGTTTCGATTCGAAAGAGGTTTATATGGATCATGTGATCGTTGAATATGCGGGTGCGCAGACTACCGAAGCTTCTCTTTCATTCCAACACAAACTTTTTAAAACGGAAACAGGCAATGGTGTGCCGGCTTTCCATTATTGCAATACCGACGGTTCGTTCGTAATCAGCAATTCGGTTTTCAGAAACAATGCGGAAGATCATATCTACATCACTGGTGGTAAATCGATCGTATCCGGCAATCAGTTCATCACATGTGGTTACGATGGGGGTGAAGCGATCAATTACAAATCGGATTGTCATGCCGATATCGCCTACAATCTGATTTATGATGCCAATACCAACGGATTCAAACTGTCCAATTCGGGCTTCCAGGCAGAACAATCTCATATCATCGTTTACAACAACACGATTATGAACACGGGATGGCGTCGTCCGAAGATCAAAGGTGGTTCGATCTGGTTGGAAACGAATGTTATGGTCGAAATCTACAACAACTTGATCTACGATTGCCGTTGGGGATTGAAAGCGAGCACCGAAGAAGGGCAGGATCCTGCATCCGTGATCACTCCGAACTATTATTTCGCATCCACTTCGACAGGGGTTTCTCAGATGCAGGCAAGTGCTAAAGACGGGATCTTGAATGGCGCGAGCGATATCATGAGTTCTGAAGCGGGAGATTTGGATCCGGCGTTCGCAAACTTCACACAGCAGTCAAACGTTAATATCAATGCATCGTCGAATGAAGGTGACGTTCCTCAGGAATTCCGCAACGATTGGGATTTCCGTTTGGCAAGCTCTTCTCCTGCTTTGACAGGTGGGAAAACCGACTTTGCTCCTCACTTCGCAAAAACGGGCATCATCCTGAACGGGTTGAAAGATGTTCTTGAAAACAATACGTTTACTTCGCCTGCTCCGGCTGCTTATTTCGGAGCTTACGGAAAAAAATAAATCTTATCGAATAAATTGATCCTATGACTATTTCTGTTTATGAAAAAATAATTTCATCGCTGCTGCTTTCTTCTGTTCTGTTTTCTGTCGCGTGTACTCAGACTCCCAAACAAACCGTTCAGCCGGTTGTCGAGGCGAAAGCCGGTTTTACGGCTCCGCAGGTGAGCGAAGATGCGAAAAACTTCTATGTGGTCAACGACTTGGGGCGTAATGGCTATTACGATCAGAAACCTATCGCCGAACTTTTGGGTGAGATGGCTTCCGAAGTGGATATCGAATTTATTGCCGCGCTGGGCGATACCCACCATTTCGATGGGGTAGCAAGTGTAAACGATCCGCTTTGGCTGACCAATTACGAACTGATCTACAAACATCCCGAACTGATGATGGACTGGTTCGCTACGTTGGGGAACCATGAATATCGTGGCAACACGCAATCGGTACTTGATTATACCGATGTTAGCCGCAGATGGAATGCTCCCGATCGCTACTATGCAAAGACCGTAGAAGCAGGAAATAAAGAAGAAGCTTTATTGGTTTTCATCGATACGACTCCGTTGATCGATAAATACCACAAAGAGAATGAAACCTATCCGGATGCGTCCAAACAGGATATCGACAAACAGTTGAAATGGCTGGATAAGACGCTCTCGGAAAGCGATGCGAAATGGAAAATAGTCATGGGGCATCACCCGGTATATGCTCAGACCAAGAAAGGCGAACACGAACGCACCGATATGCAGAAACGTGTTGAACCGTTGTTGAACAAACACAACGTAGATATGTACGTTTGCGGTCATATCCACAGTTTTCAGCACATTCGTCCCGAAGGAAGCAACGTCGATTATGTTGTGAATACTTCCGGATCATTGAGCCGTAGCGTTAAGCCGATCGACGGAACGGTGTTCTGCAGTCCGCAGACCGGTTTCTCTATCGTTTCGATGGAGGATAATAAACTCTCTCTGATTATGATCAATGGGAAAGGGGAGGAGATCCATCGCTTTTCTCGCGAAAGATAATTTTTCAGACAATGCTTGCAACGTCTAGTTGAGCTGCAAGATGATAATTTGGTGTAAAGAAAGGGCAGTCTCTGATGAGGCTGCCCTTTGTCTGTTTGGAGGATCTGATCAAAGATCCAGGCGTTGTTTCAATTCCTGATAACCCGATGTACTCACTTTAAGAGAGGAACCGTTCTTCAGGATAACGCAGTAAGTCTCTTTCCCCCGTGTATCGATCGAAGCCACTTCCGCCAGATTGACGATAAACGATCGGTGAATCCGTACGAAGCGGTCGCAGGGCAACGCGTTTTGAAAGTACTTCATCGTCTGTTCTTTCAGATAATTTCCTTGCGAGGTATGGATCGTTACATAATCGCCGTCCGAACGGATGTATAAAACGTCATCAAGCGAAAGTACGATCACCCGATTGTTCTGCTTAACGGAGATCGAGTCGATCCGCTCCTCTTCCGTCATTTCTTCTGCTTCTATTACGGGTGTCGGTATACCGAAAATCTTGATCTCTCCGAAACAATTGCCGCCGCGTAGCAACAATCGTTCTGCCGAGTTGCACGAGTGATTGCATCTCTTGTCCTTGATCTCTCCCAGAAATGAATGGATCGTATTCACGATTGCCATGTTTTCCGGTACATACAGATGGGTTTCACCGAATGCGTTGTTGATCTCCAAAAAAGATTCTCCTTCCGGCAATCGGGTTTTTTCCAGGTTCAGCGTGAGCGTACCGAAAGCGCACGATGCTTTCATTCCGCTATACGGTTTCTCGATGATCGTATGATTCGCTTCCCCGAAAGCGCAGGATATCTCCCGAATTCCCGATTTGCCGGTTTTGATATCCAAATATTGCTTTTCTTTTCTTCGGCCCATTCCGGTGATGATGATCGTATAAAGCCCTGCGCAGAAGAATACGCCTGCAATCAGAAATCGCCACATATCACGGCGTTCGAAAGGAAGTTCATAACCCAGTCCGACCCAGATTCGGGGGAACGTGAAGTAAAGCCAGATGACGATGAGCACGAATCCTCCGGTATAAGAACGTTTTACCAAAAGAAGGATTCCCACGATCAACAGGATCGATTGCCAGGAGAATACGTAATGATTGATATCAGGCGAAATGATCCCTGTCAATATGTTTCAGCTTCTTAAGATTGGATTTCCTGAAACACAATTCTTTTGTTTGTTGC
>CAMTOW010000309.1 GCA_947074245.1 uncultured Bacteroidales bacterium
AATCTCCAGGTACAGACAACCGAATTGAAAACCGACAAGAACGCCTACGCCCCGGCGCGGTTCGAAATTACCTGCACCGGTGCTTGATCTATCGATATGGAAAACGACTTTGCGCCGATTCCGGGATCGGAAAAGTAAAATATCTGTCCGATCAGGCAGATCGGCAAAAGGCCGGGATCGTTACTTTACGCTTCGATCTCTTTCGGCGAAGGCTTCACGATCAAAGCGCTTCCTTCATAGAGAAGATAAAGCGGAATGAACATCAGCAACATCGAGAACGGATCGGCCGGCGTAAGAATCGCGGCGACAATCAACAGGATCACGACGGCGTAACGGCGGTATTCGCTGAAGAAAGAGCGGGTCAGCAATCCCATCCGCGAAAGGATCAGACACAACAGCGGCATCTCAAAGATCAACCCCATCATAAAGATCAGCGTCAGGAAACTGCTCATGTACGAATCGAGCGAAATCACATTCGGAATCATATCGCTCACCTTATAAGTGGCCAAAAACCGGAGTGTGATGGGAAAGATGGAGAGATATCCCACGACCAATCCCAGATAAAACATGACGTTGCCGAAAAGAAACGCCATTCGCGCGTGCGCCTTCTCGTGAGAATAGAGCGCCGGACTCACAAAACTCCACAGCGTGTATACCACGACGGGGAACGCAAAAACCAATCCCATCCAGAGGGAAGTGGTCATGTGAACCATAAACTGCGAATTCAGATTGAAGTTGATCAGTTCTACCTTGAACGTATCGTCGCACAGGTCGGGAAGAAACGCATAACGCTGACTCATCGAACACATCCACCGATAAACGAAAAAGTTTGAAGTACAGGGAGCAAGGATCACTTTATCGAATATATCACCCATGAAGACAAAAAACAAAATGCTGATTATTGCCACAATAATTACGGCACGAATCAGCACTTTCCTCAGAGCGTCGATATGATCCCAGAAAGACATCTCTTCCTGTACATCCGGGTCATAGCTCATATGTATTATTTTTTGTCGTTATCATCGATTTTAATATCGTCTTCAATCTCTTTCATACCCTGCTTAAAGCTTTTTACGCCTTTACCGATCCCCTTCATCAATTCTGGAATTTTTTTCCCACCGAATAGCAAGACGATAGCAAAAACGATAATTACTACTTCCCAGGTTCCAAGCGCCCAACATAACAGGTGATTCATAGTGTAAGTTCTAATTTAATGGTTATTAAGTACGCAAATATAATCTGTAATATAAACAATTAATAGACAATAATGTTTTTTTTGTAGTTTTACAGACGAATTTTAAAAAATATTGGAAATGAAAGCATTCGTATTCCCTGGCCAGGGTTCTCAATTCGTAGGAATGGGGAAATCTCTTTACGATTCCTCTGATAAAGCCCGCGAACTATTTGAAAAAGCTAATGAAATCTTAGGATTCCGCATCACCGACCTGATGTTTGAAGGAACTGAGGAAGACTTGCGTCAGACTAAAGTTACTCAACCTGCCGTATTCCTTGTATCGGTGATTCCGGTGTTGATCAATGAAGACATAAAACCGGACATGGTTGCCGGACACTCGTTGGGCGAATTTTCCGCACTGGTAGCTGCCGGAGCTCTTTCTTTCGAAGATGGTCTTCGTTTGGTAGCGAAGCGTGCCGAAGCGATGCAGAAAGCGTGTGAACTGAATCCATCTACGATGGCAGCTATCCTAAACCTTCCGGACGATACGGTAGAGCAGATCTGCGAATCGATCGAAGGTGAAATCGTTGTTCCTGCCAACTACAACTGTCCGGGACAGATCGTGATCTCAGGAACCAATGCCGGTATCGACGAAGCTTGCGAAAAAATGACCGCAGCAGGTGCGAAACGCGCGTTGAAACTGAAAGTGGGCGGTGCGTTCCACTCTCCGTTGATGGAACCGGCTCGCGGCGAATTGGCTGAAGCGATCAACAACACGGTGTTTATGACTCCTTCTTGTCCGATCTATCAGAACGTGGACGCGAAACCGCATTCGACTCCGCTTGAGATCAAAGACAATCTGAACTTCCAGCTTACCGCTCCGGTACGTTGGACGCAGAGCGTAATCAACATGATCGCCGATGGAGCTACTTCATTCACAGAAGTTGGTCCGGGCACCGTTCTTCAGGGATTGGTGAAAAAGATCGACCGCAACGTAGAAGCGACATCTCTGTAAACCGATCATTCAGGAAACGCTCTTCGCGCCAATCGGATCAGAGCCGACCGGCGAGGATGACATTCTCTGAAATCATACGATAAGATAAAACCCCTTATCCCGCTCCGATGGTTGAATCATCGAAGCGGATAAGGGGTTTTCTTGATTTATCCCGATGCCGATTGAGCCGTGAGAGGCAATCGCAACGGAGAGCGACACCTCGCCCCGCGGATAAAAAATAACCCCGAAAGTATTGATCCTACTTTCGGGGTTTATGCTTAGAACCATCTTTATTTATTATGGCCAATATTCATGATGGTCATCATCCGTATCCGGACGTTCAAGCACCAAAGTTCCGTCTTCTGTATAGTGAAGTTCGTATTCTTCTTTCGCAAGTTCAACTTCGATTACATAGATCGTAGCTGAATCCGCACGCACGACGCGGTCTGTATCATCGATCTTCCAAGAAGCATATTTGCTGCTTTCGAACGCTTCTTTCACTTTGTCCGGGAAAAGAGCGTATGGCAGGTCGGTTTCGGTCATAAACCATTTGCCCGTACGGTCAAACCAAGCTTCGGTTTCATAATCGCCATAAGAGAACTCGGCAACAAGATATCCGTCTTCGATTTCCCATTTCACATTCGTAACACCCGGGAATTTATTCTGAAGAGAGGTTACTACGGCTTGAGGAATCGCATCAGCAGGTACATCATCGTCTTTGTCACAAGACATAAATACAAACCCTGTAAGTAGGGTTAATAAAGCGATAAAAGTGGTTTTTAGTTTCATAGAAATAATTAATTGAGATTTAAACGGGAGATATCAGATATCTCCTAAATTATTGATTAATAATCTATATCGGTTATTTTTCCGTCTTTGTCGAATGTTACTTCCATACCGGAGGTGAACTTGATCTCTACGGCTCCGCTTTTGCGTTCCACCTCACGGATGGATAGCGTATCGTAGTCGGCAATCACCTTCTCCCGAATCTTTTCGGGCAAGAGTTCGGCAGACAACGAAGCCTGCTTATTCTTCACTTCGATCCAATTGCCTTTGCGATCGAATTCGGCGGAAGAACCGTCGGTAAAGATCACTTTGTAGCTTTTCTCAAACCATTCGGTTTCCTCTTTGGCAAAAGCGATGTTTTTATTGTCGAAGTGAGTGGCGATGAAGCCTTTGATTTTTTCCGGCAATAGAGCCACTTCGATCGAGCGGTCGTTTCCGGCATAGCAGCTTCCGGTGGTAAGCAGAATCAAAAGACTTCCGACAAACATTTTTTTCATAGTTCGTTCAATTTTCTGATACAAAGGTTATACCCGAAACTGAAAAGATTCTGAAATAAGTGTCCGATTCTCGTTTTTTCAATCTTTCCCGATTATTTCAATCTGCGTTTTCGATTGTAAACACATGAAACATACCATCATAGCGATA
>CAMTOW010000310.1 GCA_947074245.1 uncultured Bacteroidales bacterium
AATTCGTGGGCGGTTCATACAGACTTTGGGGTATGCAACCGAATGAACAACCGGGAGAATTGGAAGAAACACAGGCTGGCAGACCGTTGACTTTCGTTTACGGAACAGGTATGATGTTGGAGTCATTCGAGACAAAACTGGAAAACCTAAAAGTTGGGGATAAGTTCGATTTCGTATTGACAGCAGAAGAGGCGTATGGTAAGATTGAACCGGAAAACGTAATTGAATTGCCGAAAGAAATCTTCTTTGTAGATGGAAAATTCGACGATGAAATGGTTGTGGAAGGTGCGGTATTGCCAATGCGTGATGCTCATGGAAATACAATCAACGGTACGGTTGAGCAGATTAAAGATGAGGTTGTCGTAATGGACTTCAATCATCCGCTTGCAGGAACAGATCTACACTTTACAGGTGAAGTTCTTGAAGTGCGCGAACCGACTGAGGAAGATATCCATGCTTGTCAGGGAGATTGCAGCTCGGAATGTGGCGAAGGTGGTTGCGGCTGTGGTTGCGAACACTAATCGATAAAAAATATAAAATGCAGACTGCTGCTTCTGACTTAGGTCGGAAGCAGCAGTTTCTTTTTGTAGGTTATATCTAAAAATAGTGTATTTTTACGAAAATACATAATGCGAGAATGAATACAATTGGAACGCTGTTCAGACTAACCTCTTTTGGAGAATCCCATGGAATGGGGATCGGTGGGGTAATAGACGGGATGCCTGCGGGGATAGAGATCGATATGGATTTTATTCAGCAGGAACTGAATCGCCGTCGTCCCGGTCAATCGGGAATCGTTACACCCCGTAAGGAAAGTGACCGGGTTGAGTTTTTGTCCGGAATCTTTGAAGGAAAAACAACGGGCACGTCGATTGGCTTTGTGATTTATAATGCCAATCAACATTCGTCCGATTACGATAATATACGCGACCTGTATCGTCCGTCGCACGCCGATTATACCTATTCGAATAAATATGGGATTCGGGATCATCGCGGGGGTGGGCGCTCATCTGCTCGCGAAACGATTTCTCGCTGCGTAGCGGGTGCTTTGGCAAAATTGGCGTTAAAGCAATTGGATATCGAAATTTACGCCTATACATCTCAGGTGGGCCCGATCATGACGCAAGGAAATTATGCGGACTATGACTTATCGCTTACCGAGTCCAACGCGGTGCGTTGTCCTGATCTGGCAGCAGCAGCCCGGATGGAAGAACTGATCCGTACCGTACAAGGCGAAGGAGATACGATCGGTGGGGTGATCTCATGCGTCATCCGTAATGTTCCGGTTGGTTTGGGCGAGCCGGTGTTTGGAAAACTTCATGCCAAATTGGGTGAGGCGATGCTGGGTATCAATGCGGCGAAAGGATTTGAATACGGAATGGGTTTTGCAGGCGTGGAGCATCGCGGATCGGAAATGAACGATGTTTTCTATTCGGATGAAAACGGGATTCATACCCGAAGCAATCATTCGGGCGGAATTCAGGGAGGAATCTCCAACGGCGAAGATATTTTCTTCCGTGTTGCGTTTAAACCGGTGGCTACATTGCTTCGGGAGATCGAAACGGTGGATGCCGACGGTTCGAAAACCGTATTAAAGGCAAAAGGGCGTCATGACCCATGTGTTCTTCCTCGTGCCGTGCCGATCGTAGAGGCGATGGCGGCAATCGTTATATTGGATAATTATCTCTTAAATAAAACACATCATCTTTAATCCTTGTTGTTTATGAACACTTATATTGAAACGAATAAAGAACGCTTTCTGGAAGAGTTGTTCTCTTTGATGCGTATCCCATCGGTTAGTTCGGATCCTGCCCATAAAGCAGACATGGTGCGATGTGCCGAAAGATGGACGGAACTATTACTATCTTCGGGTGCTGATAAAGCCGTAGTGATGCCGACCGCCGGGAATCCGGTTGTTTATGGCGAAAAAATGGTTGATCCGTCTTATCCGACGATCCTTGTATATTCTCACTATGACGTGATGCCGGTTGCTCCTTTGGAGCTATGGAACACGCAGCCATTCGAGCCTGTTGTGAAAGATGGCAAGATCTGGGGTCGCGGTGCCGATGATGATAAAGGCCAGGCGATGATTCAGGCGAAAGCCTTTGAAACGGTCGTGAAAAACGGTCAGCTGAAATGCAACGTGAAATTCCTTTTCGAAGGTGAAGAGGAGATCGGTTCGCCGAGTCTTGAAGCGTTTTGCGAAGAAAATAAAGAATTATTGAAAGCGGATATCATCCTCGTATCGGATACAGGGATGATCGCTGAGGATATCCCGTCTTTGACAACCGGCTTGCGCGGTCTTGCTTACTGGCAGATCGAAGTGACTGGCCCGAACAAAGATCTTCACTCGGGTATCTTTGGTGGTGCGGTAGCCAATCCGGTCAATGAACTGTGTAAGATTATTGCGGATATGACCGATGAGAAAGGTTATATTACGATTCCGGGATTCTATGACGACGTTGAGGTCGTATCAACCGAAGAGCGCGATATGATGGCTCAGGTTCCGCATAGCGATCAGGAATATATGGATGCTCTTGGTGTAAAAGCTTTGTTTGGCGAAGAGGGCTACTCTACGCTGGAGAGAACTTCAATCCGTCCTACATTCGATGTTTGCGGTATCTGGGGCGGTTATACGGGCGAAGGCGCAAAAACGGTTCTTCCGTCTAAAGCTTTTGCCAAAGTTTCTTCTCGTTTGGTACCGGGACAGGATCATAATAAGATCGCGGATCTGTTGGTTGCTCACTTGGAATCGGTTGCTCCGGAGTATGTAGATGTTAAAGTAACTCCGATGCATGGTGGCGAAAGCTATGTATGCCCGATCACTCTTCCTGCATACAAAGCCGCAGAGATCGCATTTGAAAATGTATTCGGCAAGAAACCTTTGGCGGTTCGTCGTGGAGGTTCTATTCCGATTATCGCGGCTTTCGAGCGCGTACTGGGGATTAAATCGATCCTGATGGGATTCGGTTTGGAGTCTGACGCGATCCATGCGCCGAACGAGAACTTCCCTGTTTCTCTTTTCGACAAAGGAATTCGTACGGTCATTGAATTCTACAAAGAATTCGGTGCGAAATAAACGATAAAGTCTACTTGGTTAAAGAGGAGGTATCTGTGTTAAAATGACAGATATCTCCTCTTTTCTTATCGCGTATATTGCAAATAGTAGTAATTTTATAAAATAAGAATAATAAATGTCTTGATTTTCAGTGTTAAAACACTTTTTGTAGACCGATAAATCCATAATTCTATGAAGTTATTTACAATGTATAAATCTATTCTGATCGTCTTTGCAGGGCTGTTTTTGCTGTCTTGTAGTGAAACGAAAGAGACACCTTCTGTTGTTGTTGAAGTGCCTGAAGCAGACCGTACCGTTCTGGTTTATATGGTCGGCGAAAATAGTCTTTCTAAATTTTGTTCTCGAAATATCGATTCGATTGCTTCCGGATTGCAAAATGTAGCGGTTCCTGTGAATATGCTTGTTTTCGAAGACAGCTATAGCAATACAGGGACACTTTGGAAGATCGGCAAGGAAGACGGCGTTGTAGTCAAAGATATCGTAAAGGAATATGGAAGTGTCAATTCTGTCGATATC
>CAMTOW010000311.1 GCA_947074245.1 uncultured Bacteroidales bacterium
AAAAAAAGGCGATATAAGAACCTATTTCGGTTATTTGGAATATCGAGTTCGATAGATGGTAGAATAGTATTAAACTTGCATAGAATAAAACCAGCGAAATATATGACTCCTTTACGGCAGCAAGTCGCTTCCGCTTTTTTGAAGCGTTACGGTACCGAAATCAGCGATATGACATTTGTGTTTCCGAACCGTCGATCGGGGATCTTTTTTCAGAAGTATCTGGCAATAGAAGCCGGAAAACCACTCTTCTCGCCAAAAATATTGACTATCAGTGAGCTTTTTCAAGAGTTTTCGAGTTTGTCGACCGCAGATCGAACGACATTGCTCTTTCGATTATATACCATTTTTATCAGAGTAAGTAAATCAACGGAGAGTTTTGATGATTTCGTGTATTGGGGCGAAATGCTTTTGAATGATTTCGATGATGTCGACAAATATGTAGTAGACGCGCAGAAGTTGTTTACCAATATAACGGATCTACACGCGATCGATACCGAATTCGATTATTTGGAAGAGGAACAGATCGCAATAATCAGATGATTCTGGAGTCACTTCATCCCATCCTATGAAAGTAAACGAAAAGAAACTTTCGCTCGAACCTGGGAAGTGCTTTATACGATTTATCAAACCCTTCGCGAGGAGTTGCAGGCAGACGGACTTGCTTATGAGGGGATGATATTCCGAGATGTGACTGAGCGGTTAGAGAGCGGCGCTTTGACCGAGTTTCGTAAGAATAAAATCGTATTTGTCGGACTAAACGCACTCACAACGAGTGAACGAATACTTCTCGAAAATCTAAAAAAACAAGAGATCGCAGATTTCTATTGGGACTATTCTCCGAAGTGGCTTCGAGACAAAGACAATAAAGCCTCATTCTTCGCACATCGGAATCTTACGGATTTTCCTTCACAAATGCAATTGCCGAAAGAGAGTTTGGAAGTTCCCGAAATAGAAGTTACGGGAATCCCATCAGCTGTAGGACAAACGAAATACATGCATGATCTTCTTTTGCGATTGATCGGAGAAGGAGGTATTCCTGATCCGAAGCATGCGATGAATACGGCAATCGTATTGCCGGATGAGAATTTGCTGTTGCCTTCATTGTATGCAATTCCAGAGGCTGTCGATCCGATCAACGTTACGATGGGATATAGCCTGAAAAGCACGCCCATAGCGGGATTGATGGAGTATATTTTTGATTTGCAACGGAATATCCGTTTTGAAAAAGGAGAAGCCCAATTTTATTTTCGAAGCGTCTTGCCGATATTGACTCACCGCTATATCTCTTTATTCGATAGCGAGACGACCGAATCGGTCGTGATGAAGATCAAGAAGGAGAATTTGGTTTATGTACCGGCTCATATCGTTGCCGTAAATCCGCTCCTTGAACGGATTTTTAAACCCTTGACGCAGGTTGCCGAGGCATCGAGATATCTGATGGATATTCTGGAATATCTGCAAGGAGCAATCGCCGAAGAGCAAGAAGAGGAGGAAAGCGATGTCGTGCAGCTTACTGAGCTGGAGAAAGAATTCATTTACCATTATTATTTAACGATCAACCGGATGGGGGATGTACTGAAAGGGTTTGATATTCATTTCAGTATCTCAACCTATTTTCGATTGCTCCGGAAAATGACGGAGGGTATAACGATTCCATTCCGCGGAGAACCCTTGTCGGGATTGCAGGTGATGGGGGTATTGGAGACGCGTGGACTCGATTTTGACAATCTGATCATATTGTCGATGAATGAAGGAGTGTTTCCGTTGAAAAAGGCGGCAAATTCGTTTATCCCCTTCAATCTGCGAAAAGGGTTTGGCTTGTCGACGACGGAACATCAGGATTCGATCTTCGCGTATCATTTTTATCGGATGATCGCTCGTGCGAAACGGGTTTTCCTGATTTATGATACGCGTGACGGCGGATTACAAACGGGAGAGGTGAGTCGTTTTATTCATCAGTTGAAATATCATTATCAGATTCCTTTGAAAGAAAAAAATCTTTCGTATGACATCTCGATCAGTGAGCCTCTTTCGATCCGTATCGAAAAGATACCATCCGTGATGGAGCGGCTGGCGGCATTTACGAATGGAGGGAAACGAGCTTTATCGGCCAGCGCCATCAATACCTATCTGAACTGTCCGTTGCAGTTTTATTTCCAATATGTAGAGAAGTTGCGAGAAGAGGACGAAGTGAGCGAAACGATGGAAACCCGGACATTCGGGACCATCTTTCACTTTGTTATGGAAAAGGTATATGATCAATTTCAGAATAAGATCGTAACGGATGCTTCTTTGCAAAGGGTGATCGAGAATGAGGAGTATCTAAAAGCATTGATTCGGGAAGGATTCGGACGGTATTTTTTCAATCAAGATCAAGTGAATTCCTTGAACGGGTTCAACTATCTGATCGGTGAAATGCTTTATAAATATGTGATTCGAGTATTGGATGAGGATCGGAAAAAGACACCATTCGAATATCTGGGGTCGGAATTGGATGTGAAAACCGACATTTTGATTTCGGAGAATCGGACTGTCCATCTGACCGCATCAATCGACCGGGTAGATAGTCATGACGGGCATGTACGCATTGTGGATTATAAAACCGGTTCGGGTAAATATTCTTTCAATACCGTGGCACAATTGTTTGATAAAGAAGATGAGAATCGACACAAGCAGGTGATGCAGGTAGGCATGTATTGTATGATGTACGCACAAAGCTATGATGTAAAAAATCTGGAAGCACATATCTATTACCTTCGGGATTTTTTTAAAGAGACATTGCATACGAGCATTGAATTCAAACCAGGGAAGGATGATATGAGCGGTTTGACAGATGGGAAAATTGAAAATTTCATAGAATTTCTTCCAACTTTCAAGGCGGAATTTGAGAAATGCCTGGAGGAGATATTCAATCCGAAGGAATGTTTCGAGCAAACCACTATTGAAAAGAACTGTACTTATTGTCCATTTACAGCGATCTGTCGACGATAACGTAGAAAGACAAATCCCGATCAAAAGTCGTTTGGTGACTTCTGATTGGGATTTCTTCATTTATTATAAAAACCTTATCAGCTTTCGGAGATCTCTCCTTTCGGACCTTCTTCTTTTTTTGACGGAGCCTTGCATGCCATCGGATGTCCTTGACTCTGAGAGGAATCATTCATATTCTCGACTTTTAGATGAGGAACGGATTCGCCTTTTTGTTCCTGCGAAGAGCGGTCTTCTATGTTATCGATATATTCGAGACGAACATCTTTTTGGAATACGCCTTCGATGAATTCCGGTGCAAACGTATTGCGATTGACCGAACTGTTGATATCTATCAATATGTCGAACAGCTTGCCTTCGGCGGTCAGATTGTGGCAGTTATTGACTTTGGCGTTTTCAAGACGGATGGCAGCCCAAAGATCTGATTTGAAGGTTACATTATCTGCTGCAAAATATCCGTTTTCTATTTTGAGAGCCGTGCTCCGTTCGCCCATCGCATGTACACAGCCACTAAGCATAAACTGCTCGACACCTCCTTCGTTTAGAATCGTATCGGATTCGTTTCCATGTGTAACGATGTCGCCAGTTACCTTAAGTATCT
>CAMTOW010000312.1 GCA_947074245.1 uncultured Bacteroidales bacterium
TTTTTAGGCAATGATAGTTTATAAAATAAACCAATATAGCAATTTGATTGTCATTGATTTATTATCCATGAATAATGCTCGATCCAATGCGATAAAGAGCATCATGAATTATCCTGAAAGAGATTTACAAAAAACATAATGTTAATTATTGATAATTATATTCATATTAATTGCTTAGTATTAGATAATATTTATACTTTTATCGAAAATCAATAATTAATTATCATTTTGCGTTATAACAATACAATATCTAATCAGCTATAAAGAACATGATCAGACTTGAAAACATCAATAAAACTTATTTCAACGGTAGCCCGCTACATGTTTTGAAGGGTATTGACCTGACGATCGATAAGGGCGAACTCGTTTCGATCATGGGCGCATCGGGATCGGGAAAATCTACCTTGTTGAATATTCTGGGTATCCTGGACAATTATGATACGGGAAATTACTTTCTGAACGATGTATTGATCAAGGACCTTTCGGAAACACGGGCGGCGCAGTTGCGCAACGAACTGATCGGGTTCATATTCCAATCGTTCAATCTGATCAATTTTAAAAACGCGATGGAGAACGTGGCGCTCCCACTCTATTATAAAGGAATATCGCGCAAAAAACGAAACCTGATGGCACTCGAATATCTGGATAAACTGGGGCTGAAAGAATGGGCGCACCATATGCCTTCTGAAATGTCGGGAGGACAGAAACAGCGCGTCGCCATCGCCAGAGCTTTGATTTCAAATCCGAAGATCATCCTGGCTGATGAGCCAACCGGAGCGCTCGACAGTAAGACGACGCAGGAGGTGATGGACATTCTGAAAGAGGTGAACGACGAAGGGATGACGATGATTATCGTGACCCATGAACCGGATATCGCCCAACAAACCGACCGAATCATCCATATCAAAGACGGATTGATCGGTTCGATTGAAGAAATTAAGAAAACAGCCGGAAATTCCGGACAAATCATCCGCCCATGATCGACCTACTTCAGGAAATATTCAATTCGATCCAGAAAAACAAACTCAGGACCTTCCTGACCGGTTTTTCGATAGCATGGGGGATCTTCATGCTGATCATCTTGCTCGCATCGGGCAACGGATTGAAAAACGGAATGACGGAAAATTTCCGTTACATGTCAACCAATAGCGTTACGATCTACCCGGGACGCACTTCGATGCCTTATAACGGCTTGTCGAAAGGGCGCTCGCTCAAATTTAAGGAGGATGACGTAGAGTATCTGAAAAATACATTTCCGAATACAATCAGCAACTTAACGCCCATCACATCAACGTGGGGAACGACGGTTTCTTACAAACAGGAGTATGTGAATCTGACCACCGAAGGCGTGGGACCGGAATATGAGCGAATCAGAAGTATCGAAGTATTGGGCGGCAACGGACGATTCATCAATGCGGCTGATATGAGAGAACAGAGGAAAGTAGTGGTAATCAATGAGAACACCGCTAAAAACCTGTTTCTGAACGGAGAAAGCGCTTTGGGGAAATATGTGCAGATCAATAAGATCTTGTTTCAGGTAGTCGGCATTTACACCGACATGGGGGGAGGCGGAAGAAACCCATCGGTATATATCCCCTTGAATACGGCGATGGCCGTGTTCATTCCCGGAAAGAATTATCGAAACATCTCGTTCGAACTGAAGGATATCAACAGCGAGGAGGAAAGCGAAGCCTTTACTACCGTGCTTCGCGAAAAGCTGGGAAAGAAACAACAGTTTGACCCGCAAGACCAAAACGCAATCTGGATATGGGACCGTTTATCCAATTATCTGCAGACGCAGGGAATCTTCAACGGAATCGCATTGTTCGTATGGATCATCGCCATCGGAACATTGATCGCCGGCGTAGTGGGCATCAGCAACATCATGCTGATTACGGTGAAAGAGCGTACGCGCGAGTTCGGAATCCGAAAAGCACTGGGAGCAACACCGGGCTCGATCCTGAGAATGATTCTGTTGGAATCGATCATCATCACGGCCGTGTTCGGTTACATCGGAATGGTGTTCGGCATCGGACTGACCGAACTGATCAACATGGGAATGGAGAATATGTCGGGAGGAGCAGCAGCCAATTCGGAAACCCCGACGATCTTTAAAAACCCGACCGTCGACCTGAGCGTGGTCTTCATGGCGACGGGACTCTTGATCGTAGCGGGACTCATCGCCGGCTATATCCCGGCAAAAAAAGCAGTTAGTATTAAACCGATCGAAGCCTTGCGCGGAGAATAATTCTGAATACAATGTTTGACTTAGATGCCTGGCAGGAAGTATGGCTAACCATCACCCGCAATAAAATGCGAAGTTTCATGACAGCTTTCGGAGTATTCTGGGGGATCTTCATGCTGGTCGTGATGATCGGAGCCGGAACCGGACTCGGAAACGGAATGAGCAAAAACGTGAAAGCCTTCTCCGCCAATTCAATATTTATGTTCACCAATCGCACGACGGTACCTTATATGGGGTTTAAGAAAGGGCGGTATTGGGATATGAAAAACGATGACCTGACGATTCTGAAACGGACGGTGCCGGAGATTAAATACATCTCGAGTATCGTATTCGGTGGGAGTCAGGACAACAACGTGGTACGAGGAGATAAATACGGAACGTTCGATATCATGGGCTATTTTCCGGATTACAACAAGATCGACCCCCAAGAGATGGTGTACGGACGCTTTATCAACGATATAGATATTCGAGAAAAAAGGAAAGTATGCGTGATCGGGCAAAAGGTATACAACGACCTTTATAAAGCCGGAGAAGACCCGACGGGAAGTATGATCAAAATCAACGGAATCTACTATACGGTTGTGGGACAATCGAAACCACTGACGCAAAACATCAACGTAGGAGGAAGCGCGGAGGAACGTATCTCGGTACCTCTCACGACTCTGCAACAGTCGAACCGGATGGGAGACAAAATCCATTCGCTCGCCATTACGGCGCAAGATGACATATCGATCAGTGATTTCGAGGACAACATCAAGAAGATGGTCAAGGTGAGACATCAGATTTCGCCGGATGACCCGCAAGCAATCGACGGATTCAACGTGGAAAAAATATTCCGTACGTTTCAGAGTCTGGCTATCGGGATCAATATCCTGATCTGGATCGTGGGACTGGGAACACTCTTGGCCGGCGTAGTAGGTATCAGCAACATCATGCTGGTTACGGTAAGAGAACGTACCCAAGAGATCGGAATCCGCCGAGCTTTGGGAGCTCGACCGATACAGATTATCGTGCAGATCATGAGCGAGAGCCTGGTATTGACCGCCATTGCGGGATTGCTCGGAATCACCGTCGGGGTGGGATTGCTCGCCATTGTGGATTCGGCTATCGCAGCCAACCCAAACAGTGACACGTTCTTTGAAAATCCACAGATCCCGTTCGGAACAGCGATCATCGCATTGATCGTATTGATCGTATGCGGGATGATCGCCGGATTATTACCATCTTATCGAGCTATGCAGATCAAGGCGATTGATGCATTGCGTGACGAATAAACGAAAATCAGATAACATAAAAACAAACACAGATATATGAAAAAGATTTTCAAATTTATCCT
>CAMTOW010000313.1 GCA_947074245.1 uncultured Bacteroidales bacterium
GCATACGAGATTCTCCGGGGTGACTGGAGTTCAGACGTGTGCTCTTCCGATCTGTATAGAATGTGTCGGCGAATGCCTTAATCGAAGTCTCGTTTATGGTTTTAGCAAACTGAGGATCCGTTGCGATTGATGCTACTTTTTCCCAGCGGTCTTTCTGAGCGGACATGAAATAAACCTGTCCCATATCCGTCAACCAATAATAATCGCTCATGGTCGAGTTTAAAGCCATGGTCGGCATCAATACGGGAAGTACGTCCTGTAATTGTTTGCTGTAAACCTGATAACTGTGTTTCTTGACTTTCGCATCAAAAACATTGGTCTGAGCAGGTCCGAAATGTATGGTGGAATAATCGCCCGCAGCAAGCGATGGGTTTGCCGTAGGATAGCTCACAGGTTCAGTCAAAGCAGCTGTCTCAGCCGGAGTTTCCTGTGTTTTTTGCTTTTTCTGGCCACAAGATGCAACGAGTGCTACCGAAAGCACGGCACCTGTGATAAGAGGAAAAATCGATTTTTTCATAGTGGGTTTATTTAACTTCAAATTGAGTTGGTTTTGATAATTAAATAACACTCACTTTATTCGAATTGTTTGTTAGCGTACCTTTTGCTGAAACATCGAAAATCTGCTTTGTATATCGCGCACATGTTCCGTCGTAGTATTCCCCGGGAAATAGCCGCATTTCACTACAGGATCGTTGTAATAATGGGGATTACTCTTCAGTTGGAGACATACTCCCACGTGGTTATCCCATTTGTTCGGATCGTAGCCATATTTTTTGGCAAGCGCGATCGCATCGAATACATGTCCCATTCCGGCATGGAATGATCCGAGTACGAACTTTCTTCGCTCATCCGGATCCGGAATCTTCATAAAGTTGTTTTGCAGATAAGCCAGATATTTAACCCCTGCTTCGATATTCGCTTCCGGTTCGGCAAAATTATCATCCGTCAGTCCGAAATTCTTTCCCGTAATGGGCATCAGCTGCATCAATCCCTTTGCTCCGGCCCAGGATACTACGTGAGGATTGAATCGCGACTCTTCATAAGAGAGAGCGGCCAGCAATCGCCAGTCCCATTGAATGGAAGGTGCGTATTTTTTATAAAGATCGTCGAAATAAGAAAGTTTCCCTTTTTCAAACAATGTAAAATCCATCGGAATCTCGGGCATCTTGCTTTGTTCAAAATATCGTTTGGCGATAGCTTTGTATTCTCGCGTCGATTTCTGATTCGAAAACCAGTTGTTAATCAACATCGAAAGTGAGTCAGAACCGCTGTCAACGATCCAGGATGAACGTTGGGGGAAACTGATCTCCATTTTGATATCGAGTTGTTTGTGATAAGTGCGATTCACCCTTGCCAGATTATCATCCGCCAACGTATAAGGGATGGCTCCATCCGCCACCATGCCGATCAGGTCTTCTGTTGTAACAGAATCTTTGTGAATTGTATGAATGATAATACCTCCTCCCAACTCATCGTTCAGATTCCGTAATCGGGCCTGATATTTTGAGTTTTCCTCTACATAAATGTCTTTTCCGATCAGTTCCGTCACATCGCGCATAATCTTGCGATCCGAATTCGGTTTCTGGATCAATACTTGTGTCGTAATATTCTCATTGCCGCAGTAAATCACGCCGTTTTCTTCCGGATGTAAAACGAAATTGATCGGATAAGCGATCAAATCACCCTCTCCGCGATGAAGCATCTCTTTCATCTCCTGAAGATTATTGGCAACGATTACGTTCAGATGTAATCCTTCCGATAATGCGAAACTTCGGGCCAGTTCGAATTCATAGCCCATCTCTTCGCCTTTATATATGAAATAACTTGTGGAACTGTAAAGGGTGAGGATCTTTAATTCTCCGCTTTCCCGTATCTCCTGAAGGGTTCTAACAGGCGATGGAGCGGATTCTTCCGGTTTCTTTTTGGGTTTGCATCCTGTCCAGACGAACATTAATAAGAGTATAAAACAAATCTGTTTTTTCATATTAATAGAATTTGTTAATCGCAAAGATATAACATTTTATCCATAACGCTAAATTCTTCATTTTCACTCCATCGCTCATTCTTAATCCGTTGAGTTTTTATATTTATCTTTTCGTTGAGTTTTCTTTCCAAAGTTTTATCGCTTGTTTCTAGATGAAAAGCAGGATTATTCGAGATTCACGTTGTCTTTTTAGTTAATTCTGACCCGGGGTATTTCGGTCTTTTCTTACTCTGATCCGCAATACATTACAAGCCTTTCTCCGTATGATTTTTATACTCTACCGATATGTCAGCGAAGATTCTGAAGTTCTTTGATTTGAGAAGAGGGAGGTGGCTACGGTGTCAGAAAACAGCATACACTCTTGGTGTCAAACTGAAGTTTATTCTCTTTCTGAGAACAAGATTTCTACGATTGGAGATCTATTTTTTGCAAGAGGAGAGGGGATAATGAAAAAGACCATTTCTATCGTAGAAATGGTCTTTTTTATAATTTTTTTGATTCGTTCCGTATTGGTTTATTCCGAAATTCCGAGTTTGCTTCCGATGAAGTTGGTCAGGATATCGATGGCAACCTGATTGTTTCCTCCCTGAGGAACGATCAGATCCGAAAATCGTTTCGTAGGCTCGATATGTTGATTATGCATCGGTTTCAAAACTTGTTCATAGCGTTCGATAACCATTTGTACAGTGCGTCCGCGTTCTACGCAGTCGCGGCTGATTACGCGGATCAAGCGGTCGTCTGCATCTGCGTCTACAAATACCTTGATATCCATCAAGTCACGCAGTTTCTCATCCGTAAGCGCCAAGATCCCCTCGATCAAGATCACTTCACGCGGTTGTACGGGAATTGTTTCTTCCGAGCGTGTACACGTCAAATACGAATAAATCGGTTGCTCGATTGTTTTTCCCTCTTTAAGCATTTTGATATGGGTGCTTAATAAATCCCAGTCGAAGGCTGCCGGCTCATCAAAGTTTAATTGAAGTCTTTCTTCAAGAGGTAGATGGCTGCTGTCTTTGTAGTAAGAATCTTGTGGAAGTACGGCTACTTCGTTTGGTGGCAGACTCTGTATTATTTTACGGACAACAGTTGTTTTACCTGATCCAGTTCCTCCGGCAATGCCAATTATCAACATAATCGTAAATAGCTATATGAAATAATTTATTTAAATTTGCGTAAACACACAGGTTTTAATAACCTGCTGATTATTACCTGCAAATATAACAATAAAGCAAGAAGAAATGGTTAAACATGTGCTATTATTTAAACTCCGAGATATGGATACTCCGGAGCAGAAACAAGCTATTATGGTGGAAATCAAAGAGAAATTGATGGGATTAAAAGCGCTTGTACCGGCGATCCATTCCATTGATGTTCGTCTGAACCAGAATCCGCGCGAAACGTATGATATCTGTCTGATCTCAGAACACAACGATTGGGATGCGCTTGAAGCTTACCGTGTAGATCCGCATCACGTTGAAGTGGCAAACTTTATCGCTCTACATAGAGAATCTCGCGCTTGTGCGGATTTCGAAATTTAAGAAAGATCGGAAGAGCACACGTCTGAACTCCAGTCACTCCGGAGAATCTCG
>CAMTOW010000314.1 GCA_947074245.1 uncultured Bacteroidales bacterium
GAAGAAGTCGGAGATTGTGTAGGTGATGGATTGGGATCGTGGGATCGAAGAGCAAAAAGAGCAAGAACGAGAATAGGCTAAAAAAGAGGATCACGATGGTGCCGGTTATTTCGAGATAACGATTAAGAAGGGAGAGGGGTTTATTTTCTCGGCGGAAGAATCGACGATATCGCCTCGTTCTTTATCAACTCTCTTTAAGAAAGAGGTCGTATCCCGTACCAAACGAGATAGTTTTTATAACTGTCTAAAAAATTCGGCGGAACAATTCTATAATAAGAAAGGCAGACACCAATATCTATTGGCCGGTTATCCTTGGTTTCATGTACGGGCGCGTGATACCTTTATCGCGTTGCCAGGAACAACATTGATGATCGGGAACCAGAAACAGTTTGAATCGGTCATTGATACAGCAGCAGCTGCTTTGCGAGCATTTATGGATCATAGTACGAATGAGGGGGAAATCAAAGAGATTGACGCACCGGACGTTTTACTTTGGGCTACATGGGCACTTCAGCAATACGCCAAAGCTGTATCTAAAGAGGAGTGTCGCACGAAATATGGAACGTTGTTGTTGAAAATCATCAATTATATTTTATCGGGCAGACATCCGAATTTATTTCCACATAATAACGGACTTGTATACACCAATGGGGTCGAGAAGCCAGTCTCGTGGATGAACGCAATCGTGGATCAACGACCTATAAATCCTCGTTCCGGTTACTTGGTGGAGTTTAACGCATTGTGGTATAATGCATTGCTCTTTGCCGCAGATTTGTTTGCCGATACCGATCAAGCACAAAAGTCGGATCAGTTTGTCAAACTTGCAGAGCGAATAGATGTTTCGTTTATAAATATATTCGTAAACGCTTACGGTTATCTTTACGATTATGTGAGTGGAAACTATTCCGATCTATCGGTTCGACCTAATATGATATGGGCATTGGCACTCGATCATACTCCATTGACGAAGTCGCAGCGAAAACAAGCATTAGATGTTGTGACGCGAGAGTTGCTTACACCGAAAGGACTGCGAACATTGAGCCCTAAATCGGAAGGATATAATCCGTACTATGTGGGGAATCAGATTGAGCGGAGCTACGCCTATCATCAGGGAACCATTTGGCCTTGGTTGATGGGAGCTTATGCTGAAGCTTATTTGAAAATTTTCGGACAGAGCGGTGTTTCTTTCCTTGAGAGAAAAATGATTGGTTTCGATGAAGAGATGTATAATCATTGTATCGGAACGCTATCAGAACTATTTGACGGAAACCCTCCGTTTACCGGACGCGGAGCAATTTCTACCGCTATGAATGTCGGAGAAGTGCTTCGAGTTTTAAATATGTTGGAAACCTATAATCCTGAAAAATAATACAATGAAAGCATTAATGTTTGGTTGGGAGTTCCCACCACATATACTAGGCGGATTGGGTACTGCGAGTTATGGCTTAACACGAGGAATGGCAGCCAACGGGGATATGGATATCACATTTGTGATTCCGAAACCTCATGGAGATGAAGATAAAAGTTTTGCGCATATAATCGGAGCATCAAATACGCCAATCGTATATAAAGATGTCGATTGGAACTATGTTGAGCATCGATACGGGTATTGTATGAATCCTCAGGAATATTACGATCTTCGAGATCATATATATGCTGATTTCAGCGGAATGCATACCAATGATATGGGTTGTATTGAATTCTCAGGACGGTATCCGGACAATCTTTTGGAAGAGATAAATAACTATTCGATCGTGGCCGGTGTGATTGCCAGAAAGGAGCAATTCGATGTGATTCATTCGCATGACTGGTTGACTTATCCTGCCGGGATTCACGCAAAACAGATAACAGGCAAACCTTTTGTGATTCATGTGCACGCTACTGATTTCGACAGAAGCAGGGGGAATGTGAACCCTCAAGTATATGCCATTGAGAAAGACGGAATGGATCATGCGGATCATATCATAACCGTAAGCGATTTAACACGTAGAACGGTTATTGAAAAATATCATCAGGATCCTGCCAAAGTTACGACGGTGCACAATGCTGTTGAACCTTTGAGTAAAGAGATTCAGAATATAGTTGTAGACAAGGGGACTGATGAAAAAGTCGTGACGTTTTTAGGGCGTATTACGATGCAAAAGGGTCCGGAATATTTTGTTGAGGCAGCTGCTAAGGTTTTGCAAAAAGCCAATAACGTACGTTTCGTAATGGCCGGAAGTGGAGATATGATGAATGAGATGATTCGTTTGGCTGCAAAGCGTAAAATCGTAGATCGATTTCACTTCACCGGATTTCTAAAAGGAAAACAGGTTTATGAGATGCTGAAGGCGAGTGATGTCTATGTAATGCCATCGGTATCGGAACCATTCGGTATTTCACCTCTAGAGGCGATGCAGGTAGGCGTGCCTTCGATTATATCCAAACAATCCGGTTGTGCCGAAATATTAGATCATGCAATAAAGGTAGATTACTGGGATATTGAGGCTTTGGCCGATGCGATCTATGGGATTATCACATATCCATCGCTTTATGATTTTCTAAAGATCGAGGGAAAAGCGGAAGTGGATGAAATCAAATGGGAATATGCCGGAAAAAAAGTGATTGATATTTATAAAGCACTTTTGCATAGATAACCACACGTAATCGAATCAAAAATAATACACACACTATGAAAACCATTTGTTTTTATTTTCAGATCCATCAGCCATTTCGGTTAAAAAGATATCGCTTTTTCAACATCGGAAGCGACCACTATTATTATGATGATTTTAATAATGAAGAGATCATCAAAGATATCGCCCGGAAATCATATCTTCCTGCCAATCAATTGATGCTAGATATGATTCGTGAGAATGAAGGCCGTTTTAAAGTCGCATTTTCTATATCGGGTGTCGCTCTTGAACAGTTGGAAATCTATGTTCCGGAGTTTTTCGACAGTATGCGTGAACTGGTGTCGACAGGCTGCGTTGAGTTTTTATCAGAAACATATTCGCATTCCTTGTCATCATTAGTGGATCCCGTTGAGTTTAAGCGTGAAGTTGAAATGCATTCGGATAAGATATTCTCTTTGTTCGGTCAACGTCCTCGTGTGATCCGTAACACCGAGTTGATCTACTCGGATGAAATCGCGGAGCAAGTAGTAGCGATGGGCTACAAAGGGATGATTACGGAGGGAGCCAAGCATATTTTGGGATGGAAAAGTCCGAACTATGTGTACGAATCAACGGCATCGCCCGAACTGAAGTTATTATTGAAAAACTCAAAATTAAGCGATGATATCGCATTTAATTTTTCGAGATATGATTGGTCAGAATATCCGCGAACAGCCGATAAATTTATGGAATGGATCGGAAGTCTGCCGGAAGAAGAGAAGGTGATCAATCTATTTATGAACTATGAGACGTTCGGCGCACGTCAAACGGCATCGACGGGGATTTTTGATTTCATGAGAGCTTTACCTCGCTTTGCTGCGCAACGTGGTATAACATTTTCTACTCCATCAGAGGTACTTGCCAGCTACGAACCGGTATCCGTATTCTCTGTAATGCATCCTATATCATGGGCGGATG
>CAMTOW010000315.1 GCA_947074245.1 uncultured Bacteroidales bacterium
ATTTGCCGACCTTTTCGCACCTTATCTTTCCGAATAAACTACACTAAAAAAGATTTATATGGAATCAGCATCGAAAAACAAATTACATACGGGGTCCTTCGCCTATACCCTGTGTTCTTTCCTTTTTCTTTCTTCGCTTTTTTTCATTTCCTGCAATTCCCAGAAAGGGATCAATCCAAGCAGGGAGTATGCTACGGAAAATAAAAAACTGGATCAGTTCGATGAAATCATATCCAACGGACCGCTGACGGTAACGTATGAACAAAACCATACGAATGAATATTCGGCAACGATCACGGCCAATGAGAATCTGCTTCCTCATATCGTTTGTGTCGTTAAAGGAGGAAAACTGACCTTGGGATTGAAAAACGACATCCAGATCCTACCGAATACAGAATATCGGATTGACATCTCGGTTACGTCTCCTACCCTGACCGAAGTGGAAATGAACGGATCGGGAAGTATGAATCTGAACAACCTGAAGACGACCGAATTGGAGATCGAATGCAACGGATCGGGAAGTGTGACGGCGGGAGAAGTGATCTGTTCCGACCAACTAAGCGCAAAATGCAATGGCTCGGGTATGATTAAATTCTTAATGCCGATAAAAGCGGAAAAAACTTCTTTAGAAGGAAACGGATCGGGAAGAATATATACCCACGGAATAGAAACAAACAGCCTGGAAGTTGAACGGGCGGGGTCCGGGCAGATTCTGTTGGAAGACGATGTGCGGGCGAAACAAGTACAGCTGGAACAAAGCGGTTCGGGATTCTGTTCGATCAACCGGATTGAAGCTTCCGATATCAAGATTTCGTCAACCGGTTCGGGATCGCTGACGATCCAAGGGACCTCCAATCAGGCAGAACTGAAATTGAGCGGTTCGGGAAAAATCGATGCGGAGAATCTGATTACTCAAAATAGCAATATCGGCATAACCGGTTCCGGATCGGTATCCTGCCATGCTACGGCAACTCTCGAGAGCAACATCAGCGGAAGCGGATCGATCACTTATAGCGGAGAACCCTCGATCACCCAAATCGGCAAAAACAACCTTCGTCAAAAATAAGAGCGTTCCGAACGAATCGCCTCATCATTCCGTTAAGAAGATCAGATTGTAAACATACGAACGCCTATACTCTATGAAAAACATCCCCGCATCCGGTTTATTGCGATTTCAGATCATCGCCATCATGATCAGCTTTTTTGCGATGGGGTCCATCGAGATGGTCGGAATCGCATCCAACTACATCAAGGTATCCCTTCATATTTCAGACGCCAAAGCCAATCTGCTGCCGTCGTTGGTATACATCTGGTTTCTGGTCTGCACGATACCCACGGGCATCCTGATGAATCGCATCGGACGGAAGAAGACGGTATTGATCAGTATGACAGCCATGGCGTTAACGATGTTGCTCCCGTTTTGGGGTACATCCTACCGGCATATGGTGCTTTGCTTCATTCTACTCGGTATCAGCAACGTATGTATGCAAGCGTCTTTATATCCCTTTTTGTCGAACATCATTTCCGGGAAAGCGCTTGCCGAGAGTCTCACGACCGGGCAATTCGTAAAAACACTCTCCTCCTTCTCCGCACCTTACGTGGCAATGATCGGAGCTATGTATTTTACGGATTTCTTCGACTTGGGATGGCGTATCCTGTTTTTCTTTTATTTTTTGGTTACTCTTCTGGCGATTCTGCTACTGGTTTTTTCAAGGATTGAGAACATCAATACGCCCGAACCGAATACCTCCTTCAAGGCCTGTTTCGGTTTGTTGAAGAATCATTTCGTTCTGTTGTCTTTTATCGGGGTGATGTGTCATGTCGGCATCGATATCAGCACGAATACGGTTGCGCCGAAACTACTGATGGATCGGCTGGGGATCGTCTTGGATAAAGCATCCTTCGGAGCCAGCCTGTATTTCATCGCGCGATTGGTAGGCTGCCTGTCATGGACATTCTTTTTGAACCGAATATCCAGAAAAGGATTTTTCTACATCAGCATTCTATTAATTCTGAGCGCGCTGATCGGGCTTTATTTCGCCCATACCAAAGAGATGATCTTCATCTGCATCGCCATGATCGGAATCGGCAATGCCAATCTTTTCCCGGTACTTTTCTCCCAGGCCGTATTGAGCCGCCCGGCCGATAAAAGCATCATCTCCGTATTGATGATTATGGGGCAAGCGGGAGGGGCATTGTTTCCCATTTCGATGGGACTCGCTTATGATAAGATCGGGATCAACGGATCGATATCGGTATTGATGATCGGAATTATTTATCTGCTCTATTTCGCGACACAACTGAAATCAGATCAGACGGGAAAAATCGAAACGAAATAAAAAGCAATCCGACCCGAAAGGATTGAAGTGATCCCCGAAAGTTAGACAAAAAACTTTCGGGGTTTTCTTATGCCTAAAAATGAAAAGAGAAACACACTTTGCAGATCGGATCGACAATAAAAAAGCCTGCGATCGTTACCATATCATGTAACGATCGCAGGCTTTCGTTTTTAGGAAAATCCCGATCTGGTTTTTCATCCATCCGACGGGACGTCTGACCGTCTTATCGAATCACAGAGGAAATCGTTCCGGATACGAATCCGAAAAACAACGTCCTGTTTATTATTGGATGGATATCAGTTTATGTGTCTGCAGACTCAATCGCCATTGCGGATGGGCGAGGATATAATCCACCACCTCATCGGTATTGGTACAGGAGCAGGGTTGCAGAAAATGATATTTCGCTTCCATAGCGGCATATTCGCTCAGATCCTGACCGGTATAAACCACTTTCAGTTCGTCGATACGAGAAAGGCGAACCGCCGCTCCCTCTTTGGGTGAGCACGTAATCCAATCGATTCCATCGGGAAGCACCCGGGTACCGTTGGTTTCGATGCAGATGTATTTCCCTGCGGCATGCAGCTTTTCAATCAGTTCGGCATCGATCCACAACCCCGGTTCGCCGCCGGTAAGGATCACCGTACGGGTAGGATATTGGGCGAGTTCGGCAATGATCTCTTCATCACTCATCTCTTTGCCCGATTCATGTTGCGTATCGCAGAAAGAGCATTTCAGATTGCATCCCGAGAAACGAACGAACACGGCAGGTACCCCGGTATGATAACCTTCGCCCTGCAGGCTGTAGAATATTTCGTTAATCTTTCTCATAGATGGCTGTATTTCCTTCCGACTCCTGAACTTCAACCTTAAAACATGTCGGGATCTGATCACAGATCCAACGCGCGATATTCTCGGCAGTTGGGTTGATTGCGATCACATCGTTGATGTTCTTATGATCCAACTGATCTTTCACAACTTGCTTGATATGGGTAAAATCCACGACCATACCATCTTCGTTCAACTTCTCGGAACGACAATAAACGGTGATGATCCAATTGTGCCCGTGCAGGGTTTCGCATTTGCTCGGAAAGGAAAGGGACAGACTGTGGGCGGCCGAAAGCGCCATTCGCTTGATAACGGTGTACATACTTGAAATTGAGTGTATGATGAAATGTATCCGGATCTGATGTCACCTCGATCCGTTGCAACGATACCAAATTTAAG
>CAMTOW010000316.1 GCA_947074245.1 uncultured Bacteroidales bacterium
ATCGACATTCTTTCCGATTTTCTCCGTTTTAATATCTTCTTGCTTTCATATCCCGATCAATAAACAGGACACAAACGAACAAACAAATTGTTATATTTGTTTTATTTTCAATATATTTAATTATCGTTTACATTAATAATCCTTGAATATTGTTTGCGGTGATCCCTTGATTTTTTTTATTCGATTCATCAATTGCAGGAAAAACGGATCTGTTTGACCCGATTCCGATAAAATTTTTTCAATACGTCTCTTTCACTATTAATAGACATATATATGAAAAATTTTTACGTTACCCTCGCTTTATCCGCGATTGCCTCATACGGATATTGCCAGGAAAGCTGCGAAACTGCGATTGAACTACCGGTCACGGATTCAAACGTGACAGTTCCAGAAGTTCCATCGACCGATGGAAGTCGCTATTCCGTATGGTTTTCATTTCAGGCACCTGCCGAAAATGATGTGGTGCTACAGCTGAAACCAGTAGGTTATGATTCCTATGTGATGTGGGAAGGTTATTACGAATGTCCGGAAGAGTCGGTGGAACCCCCGGTTCGTGGATCGGGAACCTCTTTGTTAGTGGGGTTGAAAAAAGGAACGACACTTAAACTCAAAAGTACAACCTATCAGAGTTACTTCAGTGCTTTGGGCGTAACCGTCAAAGAAACCGTAATGGGTGGAGAAACATGTGATCAGGCATTGCAGCTCACGTTGGATGAGTTCTTCGTCCCATACAACAAAAATGGCTACTCGGGAGAGACATGGGTAACTTATGAAGCGCAGGAAACAGGTGAGATTACCTGGACCACTGCGGCATACACTTCGATCGAAGATTATTTGACTTGCGATGAAAAAGGTTCCAATTACTATTCACCGACCTATGATAATGGCAATTACCGCTATGAACTTGCGGTAGAGGCCGGAAACCAATACATCTGGCGTTTCAATAATTCAGCGCCGATGCTGATCAATCCGCAATTCAATACGATCAGCGAGGGTGATAAGATCACCTCGGCTCTGGAAGCCGTTACCGACGAAAATACCTGTGCGGGATCCAGAAAAGGAAACCACTGGTATAAATACACACCTCAACAAGACGGTTATCTGGAAATAAAAGCTTGTAACTTCGATGATCCGTTCGATGGCGAAGTTGTTTTGTACAACAGTATCGACGCCTATTATCCACAGGCTACGTCTTCGGCTTGTCCGGATTACGCTGCCGGATTCTTCCTTCGCTCGCAGGTCACTGCCGATAAGACCTATTATTTCAATGTCAAAACAAATACCGCGATGGACGATTTCTCTTTTTGGGTAAATGAAATTTTATCGCAACAAGGAGATGATTGTTCAAATCCGCTGGAGGCTGTTTCAAACAACCAATGCACACCGAATACCTTAAACGCTTGGTATAAATACACTGCGCAGGGAGACAACTACATTGAGATCGAAACCAATGGGAACGCCTTCGAAGGTTCTTTGGCGATCTACTCGGATTGCAACACCTTACTATATCAGGAATACCTGCCGGTTCAGGCGTCTAGCGTAAACGGAAAATGCAAATTGAGATTTATCGCTACGGCCAATACGACCTACTACGCCAAATTTACGCTGACAGCCTTGAACAACTTCTCTTTTTCACTCAATGAAGTGGAAGTTCAGGATGGAGATCTTTGCACCAAACCGATTTATGTTACCGGCAACACATTGACTCTTCCTGCCGAAAAAGCGGGTCAGATTGTTTGGTATTCGTATACGTCGAATAGTGAAGGTTGGTTGAACCTTTCGATCTGTGATCCCGATTGGGATAAGACAACATCGTTCGCAATCAAAGAATCTTGCTCGGATTACTCTTCTTTGTCTTATCAGAAACAGGAGTGTGCGGATGGAATTGGCACGAATTATCGGATCTATACGACATCTGGTCGAAACCTTTTATTCGGTATTACAATACCGGCTTCCGCTTTGACGACATTCGTCGCTGAGATTTCCGAAGTGGAACCGGCGGAAGGCGAGGTCTGTACGCTTGCGTATCCGGCACAAATGGGTAGCAACCCGGTTTTGGTTACGATGGGTGCGTCATGGTACAAATTCACGACAGAGGAAGCTGGACTCTATACAATCTCTTCCACCACGATCCCATACAATTATACAGGCAATGCGTCAACGATCCGCTATAAGACCAATAATTGCGATGCGAGCTTCTCGTATGTCGGATACGATTATCAGCAGAATGCCTATTTCATCGAAAGCAATTTCGATGCCAATACAGACATCTACGTCGAAGTGAACCTGACGGAAGAGCTGTATAATGGCACGTTCAATATCTCGTACCGCGAACCGGCAGAAGGCGAAACATGCCACAGACCGATCATGATTCAAAACTACACCATCAACCACGCGGGTGGATACGACGATGTATGGTATTCAATCGATTTGGATTCCGACGGAACCATCAAGATTGGAGATTGCGAAAATGAGAAAATATTTGATCTATACATTTACTCGGATTGCCCGGAAAACATTTATGCCTATCAGTATTATACCGTGTATTGCCCGAGCTATCTTGGTAAATTCCTCGAAGCGGATCTTCCTGCGGGCAACTACAAAATGCGTATGAGCAGTTATGATGCGCATGAGCTTCCGATCAGCTTTACTTCATCATTGAATAACAAAGTGGTTTCCGATGGCTTCTCGGTTTATCCGAATCCTGCGAAAGGATACTTCTCCGTTCGGATGAATGACGCAAACGAAAACGTACGGGAAATTCGCATCGTAGATCTTTCCGGAAAAGAAGTTTATCGCGACAACCATGTTCTCGATCAAACTTACAGAATCAGTACATCTGGTTTTATGCCGGGTGTTTACATTGTGATCATATCGACCGATATGGGAGTTCGTCAACAAAAAATCATGATTGAGAACTAATTGCTGCCTGACAATATCAGATCCGGGACGAATCTTTCGTCCCGGATATTTCCATAAACATACAAACCACTCTACTTATGAATCAAAGAATAAGAAAGCTGCTTTCATCTTTCTTACTCCTGACTATGCTGTGCGCCTCGCAACAGGTATTGGGGGTAAGGGCGAATCCCAATCCGGTACAGGTACTTCAACCCGATGGGTCGAAGTTATGGATACGGATACACGGAGACGAGAATCATCACTTCATCACAACGACCGATGGATATAAAATTCGAAAAGACCACGATGGCTTTTATCGATATATCACGAGTCAAGATACCGACTCAAGAATAGCGAGAAACAGTGATCAGCGATCAGCAGATGATCATCAGACCCTGTCTGCTATAAAACCGTTCTCAAAGGAAGATGCTTTACATTCCGTTGCATCTGAAAAGAAACTCCCTTATAAGCCGCTGCTTTCTACTTCGTATAAATTGAATGATGAGAAAGAAAAAGCACCGTTGCTCAACGGACAGTCAGCCGACTTACCTCTCTTGGTGATCCTTGTGAATTTTGCGGATCAACAATTCAAATACACACAACAAGACTTCAACAATCTCCTGAATCAGGAGAATTACAGCGATCATGG
>CAMTOW010000317.1 GCA_947074245.1 uncultured Bacteroidales bacterium
CGAACTTGTCAATCGCCGGTTTGTTAGATATGTTGAAAGAAAGATTCTTCAATATGAACTTCGAGATGATCTGACTTTGAATTTTATTGGTTCCATTGCTTACTATTATAGTGATATACTTAAGGACATCGCTCAATCCTATGGTTTGTTTATCGACAAGATTGAGAAATCTCCGCTCGACGGTTTGATCCGTTATCATGCTTAATTTTTTAGATTATGAATTTCAGAAGAATAACTGAAGAAAGTTCTTTATACGATGATTTGGATCGTAAGTCGGTTCGAGAATTGTTGGAAGATATTAATAGAGAAGATCATAAAGTTCCGGATGCGGTAGCAGAATGTATTCCTTCGATTGAAAGACTGGTGTACGGGATTGTTGAGCGGATGGAAAAAGGTGGTCGATTATTTTATATCGGTGCCGGAACGAGTGGTCGTTTGGGTGTTTTGGATGCTTCCGAAATTCCTCCTACGTTTGGATATCCGGCTTCTTATGTCATTGGCTTGATTGCGGGTGGTGAAAAGGCGCTCCGTTGTCCGGTTGAATCAGCAGAAGATCAATCGGAAAAAGCTTGGATCGAATTATGTGAACATGATATTAATGAATTGGATACCGTTGTTGGAATCGCAGCATCTGGAACTACGCCTTATGTGATCGGAGCATTAAAGAAATGTAGAGAACAGGGTATTCTCACCGCATCCATCGCTTGCAATCCCGATTCGCTGGTAGCTCAGGTTGCAGAGATTGCTATCGAACCCGTCGTAGGCCCTGAATACGTGACAGGTAGCACTCGTATGAAATCCGGTACTGCTCAGAAATTGATTCTCAATATGATCTCAACATCCGTTATGATTCGTTTAGGACGCGTCAAAGGAAATCGTATGGTCAATATGCAGTTGAGTAATAATAAGTTGATTGATAGGGGTACGCAGATGATTGTATCCGAACTGGGATTGGAATATGAGGAGGCTCGTCAGTTGCTTTTAGAATATGGTTCGGTGAAGCGTGCCGTTGATGCGAAAAGAAACGTTTGATTATAGTTTCATTCTACGAAAAAAGATAATACCATGTCATACACATTAATCTTATTGATCATTGCTTTATATTTCATGATGCTCTTTTCTGTATCATGGATTACATCCCGTAAATCCGATAATAAAGCTTTTTTTGTCGGAGATCGTAAATCTCCCTGGTATGTCGTTGCTATTGCGATGGTCGGAACATCGATTTCCGGAGTAACCTTTATCTCTGTTCCGGGATGGGTAACGGCTACACAGTTTTCTTATATGCAGATGGTTCTGGGGTTTGTTGCCGGATACTTTGTAATTGCATTCTTATTATTACCGCTTTATTATAAACTCAATTTACTATCCATATACGGCTATTTAGACAAACGTTTTGGGGGGTATTCCTATCGTACCGGTTCGTTTTTCTTTTTGATATCCAAGATGTTGGGGGCTGGGGTTCGTATGTATCTCACAGCGATAGTTCTGCAACTTGTTCTCTTCAATCAGATGGGTATTAGTTTTGCATTGAATATCGTTGTTACAATGATTGTGGTATGGTTGTATACGTTTCGGGGGGGAGTCAAAACGTTGGTTTGGACAGATCTTATTCAGACCCTGTCATTGATATTAGCTGATGCCTTATGTTTATATTTTTTATCGAAACAACTGAATCTTTCAGCTTGGGGACTTTATGAAACGGTTGTCGAAAGTGCCGATTCAAAGATTTGGTTCTTTGATAGCCCCAATGATAAACGGTATTTTTGGAAGCAGTTTCTTGCCGGTATGTTTACGACCATTGCTATGACTGGTCTGGATCAAGATATGATGCAGAAGAATCTGAGTTGTAAGAATATACGGGATGCACAGAAAAATGTATTGTCTTATGGTATTCTGTTTCTTCCGGTAAACCTGCTTTTTCTTTCACTCGGCATTGTTTTGTATTTATTTGCTGCAGAAAAACAGATTGAATTGCCTTTACGATCGGATGAGGTGTTTCCGTTATTGGCTACTCAGGGGCATTTGCCGCAAGTAGTTGGGGTTTTATTTATTATGGGATTGATTGCTGCTGCGTTTTCTAGTGCCGGTTCAGCATTGACAGCTCTTACTACTTCATTTACGATTGATATATTGAAAGCGCCCAGATATCAAGACGAAAAGCGATTGATGAAGACGCGTCAAAAAGTACATATTGTCAATACCATCGTCATGGCCCTCCTTATCTATTCGTTCAAACTCTTAAATAACGTGAGTGTCATCGACGCGGTATATATTCTGGCAAGCTATACTTATGGCCCGTTACTGGGTATGTTTGCGTTCGGATTATTTACCAAACGTCAGGTACGAGATCGATTGGTTCCGTTGGTTGCTCTGAGTGCACCTGTCTTATGTTATTATATCAATTACAATTCAGTTCGGTGGTTCGGTGGTTATCAGATCGGATACGAATTGTTGATCCTCAACGGGTTTATTACATTTGTTGGTCTGTTTCTTCTTTCTTTGGGGATTCCCCGGAACTACAATACGGCTTCGGTTGCTTAACGCGCGATATCGGTTTGATAAGCAAACGGAGAGAAGTATTATACGTAAAATAACCTCCGATCCAGTTTACCAGAGTGATTATTTTATTTTGAGTACCCATCAGTGTCAGGAGATGCACGGTAAGCCATAACCACCAGGCAAAACGTCCTGCTGTTTTCTTATGCTTCAAATCCACAACGGCTCTGTTTCGACCAATCGTAGCCATGCTCCCTTTGTCATGATAAACGAATACTTCTTTTTTTAAAGGTTCGTTCAGATTCTTCGCCAAACGAGCGGCCTGTTGGATGGCTACTTGTGCAACTTGCGGATCTCCCTGCTTTTTCTCTTCGTTAGGCATTATGCAACAATCACCGATTGCATATATGTTTTTATAGTTTGCCAATTGATTATATTCATCAACGATAAGTCGTTTCCCCGCTCCGAAATCAGCCGAAGATAGTCCTTCAAAACATTTGCCTTCTACTCCGGCTGTCCAAATCAGAGTATCTGTGGGGATTCGTTCTTTTTCGGAAGTATATACCTCATTTCCGTCATAATCGGATATGCTTGTGTTTAATTTTAATTCCACCTCAAATTCTTTTAAGAATTCTGCGGATTTGCGGCTCGCTGTTTCGCTCATGGTACGTAGCGTTTTATCAGCGGCTTCAATTAGAATGATACGAATCTCTTTCGGGTCGATTTCAGGATACTCTCTGGGAACGACATATTTTTTCATTTCACCCAATGCTCCCGCTATTTCTACTCCGGCGGGACCAGCACCGCTTATGACAAATGTCAACATCTTGTTTCTTTCGGAATCGTTCTTGCATTGCGAAGCCTTTGCCAGACATTGCAAGATTTGATTTCGCAATAGAAGTCCTTCCGCTGTCGTTTTTAATGTAAAGCTGTAGTCTTTCACATTATCGAGTCCGAAAAACTTTGTAACAACTCCTGTTGCGATGATTAGTATATCGAAACGAATCTCTTCCGTGTCGGTTTGTACGATTTGTGTGGTTGGATTGA
>CAMTOW010000318.1 GCA_947074245.1 uncultured Bacteroidales bacterium
GGCTTTCGAACCGACAAAATGTATTTTCTTAAAAACGAACCTAATAGACAATGGAAACAATAAATTTACGTTAGAGTTAATATTTTCGTTTTTAGTTAATAAAATCATATCTTTGCCTTGAAGCCGTTAAAAAATTAATTATTTACATGAAACGCATTTTCTATATTCTGATGGTCTGCGTGGCAGCCAATTCTTGTTCTCGAAAGAAAGAGTTCACCGTTGAAGGAGAGGTGTCCGAAGCATCGGGCAAAACCCTATATTTTGAAAAAACCGGTCTTTCCCGCACCGAGTTGTTGGATTCGGTCCGTTTGGGAGAGAAAGGGAATTTCCGCTTTCGTCAACCGGCAGTCGCAGAACCGGAATTCTATCGTCTGCGTTTGGGAAGTCAGCAGATCACACTGGCGATTGATTCGAACGAGACCGTTCAAGTAGACGCTACGGCAACCGATTTCGCGCGAGGATATCAGGTATCCGGATCCCCGGAAAGCGAAAAGATCAAAACCGTTACACTGGAAGGTATGGGATTGAAAGAACGCATGACGCGATACAATAAAATGTATTCGGATCGTCAGTTGAGCGTGGGAGCCTATTCGGATTCCTTATTAGATGCCGTAAACGATTACAAGGCAATCGTCGTACCCTATATCTATGAGAATCCGCGTTCGGCAACGGCTTATTTCACACTCTTCCAACGAATCGACGGGTTGTTGATCTTCGATCCGTTCGACAAAGCAGACTACCGTGCATACGGAGCCGTGGCTACGTCGTGGGACCTGTATCATAAAGAGAGCGAGCGAAGCCGTCAGTTGACGGATATCGCACTTAACGCATTCCGTACGCACCGGGCTCCAAAGGGTGATGAAAACGCAAATATCATAGAAGCTAAGGAACAAAATCAAATTGAGATTGTTTTACCCGATATAACCGGTAAAACGATCAAACTATCCGATATGAAAGGTAAAGTGGTACTTCTTGATTTTACGGCATACGAAACCGAGTATTCGGCCCCATACAATATGGCTTTGGCCAAATTGTACGACAAGTTCAAGTCGAAAGGGTTCGATATCTACCAGGTTTCGCTCGATACCGATGAGAATTTCTGGAAGGTAACCGCTTCGAACCTACCTTGGGTAAGCGTACGCGATCAGGAAAGCATCTATTCGCGCTTCGCACGCAGTTACAACGTAACATCGCTACCGACCGCTTTTCTTCTGGATCGTGACGGGTCGATCGTAGCACGCGGAACCGACTTAAAAGACATCGAAAGCTCCATCAGTAAATTGCTGTAAACGACATAATCCGTTGTCAGGCGATCTTCTGATGGTTGACAACGGAACAATCTTTGATTATCTTTGCATCATAAAGAAATTAAAAAAGGAGTTCCGGGAAATCCGGAATTCTTTTTTGTTTTATATACTCCCCCATCACAGGGAGAAGCGATTCATCAAATAAGAATAATAACCATAAAATACATACAGACATGGCAGTAAGTTATATGACCCAGGACGGGTACAACAAACTCCTTGAGGAAATCACCTTCCTGGAAACCAACAAAAGACCGGAGATTTCCCGTCAAATCGCAGAAGCGCGTGATAAGGGCGACCTTTCTGAAAACGCAGAATACGATGCGGCCAAAGAGGCACAAGGGCTGCTTGAAATGAAGATCGCGCAGTTGAAAGACCTTATCGCGAAAGCGCGTGTCATCGACGAATCGAAACTAACGACCGATTCGGTACAGATTCTGAATAAAGTGAAGATCCGCAATACGAAAAACAAAGCCGAGATGACCTATACACTGGTATCGGAAAGCGAAGCGAACCTAAAAGAGGGAAAAATCGCCATCAACACGCCGATCGGTAAAGGGTTGCTGGGTAAGAAGGTGGGTGAGATCGCCGAGATCACAGTTCCTTCCGGAACAATGACATTCGAAGTGGTAGATATCTCTATCTAAACGAGTCGTCATGGCAAGCATTTTCACACGCATCATCCAGGGAGAGATCCCATGCTACAAGGTAGCGGAGGATGAAAAACATTTCGCATTTCTGGATATCAATCCACTGGCAGAGGGGCATACCCTTGTGATTCCGAAACGGGAAGTGGATTATTTGTTCGATCTAAGCGACGACGAGCTAGCATCGCTTACGGTATTCGCCAAAAAGGTAGCATTAGCCGCCCAATCGGTGATTCCGTGCAAGCGAATCGGTGAATGCGTTATGGGACTGGAGGTTCCGCACGCACACATCCATCTGATTCCGATGAACAGCGAAGCCGACATGAATTTCCGTAATCCGAAACTGAAATTATCGCCAGAGCGCATGACGGAGATCTCCGCAAAAATCGCCGAGGCATTCAACCGATAAGCGAACGTTCTTATCGGACGGAAACCAAAAAGGAAAGAAACCATACCCAACAAAAAAGCCGCATCTCACGATGCGGCTTTTTTTAATTTCACCCTCACGGGTAATTACTTGCTTATATTTGTTGCTAATTATTCATTATTAATTTCCAAACAACTAAAAATCTTTCTTATCCTAAAATCTTAATAACACACATTAAAAACACTAATCTAATTATATATATCAATCACGTCTAATTTACTTTCTTATAGAAGTGTGAACAGAATCACACCAATCGCCACACACACACAAGCCAGCAGGATCCAATAAGCGGATCGGGAAAGCGGTTTGGCATATTTCCGTTTTACGCGGAAAAGATGGATCAAAGAGTAGACCGGAATCACAATCGCCGCCATTGAGGCGAAGAACATCGGAAACGGGTTTCCTACAATCTGCGTATACGAGCTACCCATCGGAGTCATCCATTGGATGAAGAACGGCATATCCATTCCCGAGAAGAAGAACGGCAGGGTAAACAGTCCTGTAAATATCAGCACCATCAGAGCACCCAAACCGAATACGAGACCTACGACGATCGCTATGAATTTGAGAATAAACCCGAGTACGTCCCCTACCACGCTTTTTTTAGCAGGAGGATTGACCGAAGCAAATTCGCCGTCGTTGATCGCATTCTTTATATTCTCCACCGTGGGGGCCTCCCCTCTCATTTCCAGTTTCTGAGCAACCGAAGTCGCTTCCGGCATGATGATCCAAAGAACCACATAGATTACGATGGAGGTACCGAACGCACAGAAGCAGATCAGTAAAAACAGTAAGCGGATCACCCAGATCTCCGTATTGAGATAAACCGCCAAACCGGAACAAACACCGGCTACCAGACGATCATCGGGATCGCGGAACAATTTACGGGCGCGTCGCGCACCTTGCGGTTGTTCCGAACCGGGAGCATATTTCGGCTCGTGAGGAGCTTCCTGCGTATTGTCTTCGGAAGTGGCATCGGCATCGGAAGCAGCGGCCGTATTTTCGATCGCCGGCTCTTCTATTTCTTCGGGATGTCCCATGATCGCAATCACGTCATCGACATCCGACAGACGACTCACTTCCATTCCGTATCTCATCCGTTCGGAGCAAAGTTCGCCGACACGTCCTTCGATCTCTTCCATAATTTCCTGAGCGCCCTCCTCC
>CAMTOW010000319.1 GCA_947074245.1 uncultured Bacteroidales bacterium
TACGAGATTCTCCGGAGTGACTGGAGTTCAGACGTGTGCTCTTCCGATCTGGGAGCGGCAATTTCGACAATAAAACAAGTTGCTGTTTCTTTAATATTAACAGCAGGTACGCTTGAAGCTTTTGTGAGCCATTCATTTCCAAAGAAATCATTGAAAACGGAAGGCATCCAGTTTTGTGAAGTTCTTCTTGCAGGCATCATAGTTTATTCCTCCATTCCTATTAAATAATTTGAATCGGATATCTTAATAAGCATAAGATACTAAAGGATAAACAAGAGAAGAAAAAAATTGGTTTGCAAGGCCGAAGCTTTTAAAGCAAAAAAGATGATTTACGAACTTGAAAAAATATCGGATCAATATCTTTTCTCAACGACACTCCAGTCTATAACATTCCAAATGGAATTCAGGTGATCGGCACGTCTGTTCTGATAATCGATGTAATAGGCATGTTCCCAAACATCAAGTCCCATTAAGGGAGTCATTCCTTTGGTAATGGGATTGCCGGCATTGGCTTCTGGCACGATCTGAAGATCGCCATTCTTATCTTTCGCCAGCCATACCCAACCGGAACCGAATACGCCACCACAAGCCTTGAGAAACGCCTCTTTGAATTTCGAAAAAGACCCCCACTGCTTATTTATGGCATCTGCCAACGGACCTTCCGGAACGTTGCGCGCATTGGGCGATAATTGCGTAAAATAAAGATTGTGATTGAGCGTCTGCCCCGCATTGTTAAATAACGCCCCTTCGGACGAAGCTACGATTTCTTCGAGCGACATATTCTCGTATGCCGTACCGGCTACAAGTTTATTGAGATTATCGACATATCCTTTCAGATGTTTGCCATGATGCAGCTCGATGGTCTGGCTACTGATGACCGGCCCAAAAGCATTGGTCGGGTATGGCAATTCGATCAACTGAAAAGGAGCTTGTTTTTGAGCAAATAGACTAATGCCGATAAAAAGCAATAGAGTTGACAACACTGTTTTCATCTTAATACATTTGTTTAATTCATATTACCTATAAATTTAGCAATAATGAAAATCACTACCGAATCGCTTATCATCTTTTAATAATTTCGCCCGATCAAAACACTGCATGACAGAACCGAAAGAACGCCCCTTATCACTCTGATTTCAAAGCCTCAACCGGATTTACATTCGACTCACGATACACCTTCCAGTTGAGCAATGAGATGATGATCAGCAAAGCTCCCAGAAGCGTTATCGTAACGATATCCCACGAAAAGGATTGCTTTTCAGAAAAATCTTCCTGCCATCGAGAGGATACAAAAGCGGCAATAACAATTCCCAAACTGATAGCCGGAAGAGCGATCCACAAGATATCGCGCATAAATATCTGAAGGATATCTTTGAGCGTCCCCCCGTTTATCTTGCGGATGGCGATCTCCTTGCGTCGACGATTCAACTCATCATTCAGATACCCGATCAATCCGATCAGCGAAATAAGCAGTATGACAATGGAACCGATGAGCACGGCATCCCGAAAGTTGCGTAATACGCTATAGATATCAAACAGATCATTTTGCATGACCTTGATATTTACATTGCGTTGAGGAAATAAATTCTTGAACGAGGTTTCGATTTCCGAAAGAACTTCGGGCGAAGTCTCATTGAGCTCTATCAGGATGTTCCAAGTTCCGCCGGGCGAATAAAAAGCAACCGAAGGGCGCGTGTCTTGATACAGGATAGAACCTAACCGGATATTTTCATATACGCCGCAGATGGTAAAAGGAGTGTTGTTATCGCCATGGCCGGTGATCCGGATTGACTTTCCAACTACATTGTCATCCCATCCTGCCATCTCCTTCATGGTTTCGACAAACCGGCGATCGACCATTATTTCGCGAGATTCAGTCGTAACGGAGGTAAATGTGCGTCCCTGAAGAATCGGAATCTGCATCATTTCGAAAAAATTGTCGCTTATATTTTCCAGATCGGCAATATTGAATAATTCCCGATCATCGCCCGGTAGGAATACGTTATTGCCGGAACAACCATGATATGGTAAAACAGAATAATAGCCGGATTGCTTGACATGAGGAATAGCCGACAGGGCTTTATGGATGGTTCGACATTGATCTTTGGTAATACCATCAAACGTAGCATAAGCCATATTTTCGGTCTGATAGCCCGGATTGTCATGAATCATACGATCATACTGTTTGGAAATCACCAACAGAAAGGCTCCGATAAACCCGATCGCAACAAATTGAATCGCCAATAACGAAAGTTTCCAAATGCGCCGGTTGCGATGATAATTGCTCATTGCGCTGGCAACGGGGATGCGAACATAGGCATATCCTACCGCCAACCCGATCAGCAGAAATATCGCCATACATACGAACAACAACCAGATGATATCGCTGGAGACGAACAGTGATGCAACCGAAACCCCGACGATGCGCCGGATGAACCCCTGGAAACACAGGATGAGAGTCAGACCGATCAGCAACGCAAGCAAAAGATGAACGAACGATTCGGTAAGAGCCAATTTGTAGATAGCCATATTGGAAGCGCCATAACATTTCCGAACCGCAATCTGACGGGTCTTATTGACCAGAGCCGATATAACAATAAGGATATAATTAAGTATAGCCGTAATGATTAAGGCAAAGGCAAGAAGGGCCATGATGATATTCATCCGCTTCACTCCTGTATCGGCAGCGTAGGATCCGGAAAGCGGACTGATCTCATATTTAATATCAATCCCCGCCTTTTTCAGTTCTTCCTGAGGAAGATACTTCTTGCACATCCGATCAATCCCTTCTTCGACGGAAGACATATCGGGATTAGGATATAATTTGGCAAAGCCAAAATAGCGGTCGTTACCCACCAGATTCATCGAACCATCAGACATGAAAGCATCGATCGAACTCAGCGACACCAAACCATCCGCCTGAATCGAACTATTTTCCGGGAAATCGGCATAGACTGCGCCGATGGTCATTATCGTGCCGGGATATCTTTCAAATTCGATGGTTTTGCCGATCACATCCCCTCCCATCTTATCGGCTACAGATTGGGATACGAGCGCATAACGTGGCCGAGAAAGGATCGTCCGCGGGTCGCCTCCGGTAACTTCGATCCCAAAAACATCGAAAAAGCAACTATCGGCAAGCAAGAACGTTCCGTTCAGTCGGTTTCGATCGTCGTCAAAAAAGTCATTTTGATAAATCAAGTAGGTATATCGCGTGGCCGATTCTATTTCGGGAATCTCATTTTTGAGGCAGACAACCGTTCCGCCACTCACACGATTATAAGGAAAGAAATTCTCCTCGGAAAAATCTTTATATATCGAACTGACCCGGTAGATCCGTTCTACTTCCGGATAAAAGTTATCGTACGAAAGCTCAAAATAGATCTTGGCAATCAATACCAAACCGACGGCCAAACCGAAGGAGAGCGACAGGATCTTTATAAAATTGTATTCCCCCTTTTTGAATAAGGAGCGAAAAATACGAATGCCGTTTAGATCGGAAGAGCACACGTCTGAACTCC
>CAMTOW010000320.1 GCA_947074245.1 uncultured Bacteroidales bacterium
GCTGTTTCAAACTCCGGAGATCTTTCCGAAATTTTAAATGATCCGGCTCCTAAAGCAATAAAGTCCGGTAGGTTTGGTCCGGTCATATAAACCGAAGCATCCTCTGAAGCAACCAATTTCGTCTGCTCATTGTTCATGACGAAGTTCTGTATGGTTTTGCCGTTGATTTCAGCCGGTTCATATAATTTCAGCCCATCTACTGTGACGATGAACGGCATTTTCAGGTTTGGTTTGCCCGCATCTTCAGGCCAAATGAAAGTGAAGATTCCTGAAGCTCCGTTTATCGCAGACAATGCCATATCTCCCGCCATAAATTGGAGAGTAGGGTTCGTCGTACCGAAAACGTTCAGATTCATATCATCGATTTTGTTGAAATAATCTTCCCAATCGGCTCCCGCTGCGAGTGGATACATGCGAATATCTGTTTCACGTTTTTTTCCTCTCAGCTTCATTTCCTCTTTGCTATGAGCCATCACGATGAACTCATAATCACCTTCCTGACCTTTACCGGTCGGGCTTTCCGGATTACTGAAAGCATGAAGGATATCATTCCATGTATTGAATGTCAATACGGGGCCATAATCGGCAATCATTGCATAATGGCTTTCGTCCGTCGCGTATAGGTTTTTTGTAAAGGAGTTTTTACCCGCGAAAGTTGACAGCGTGTTGTCACCGAACTTTACCAACATGGTATATCCTTTTTTCTCATTGGTCGGATAGTAGTGCATCACCCAACCATTCTCTGAGCTGATCAGATCCGCTTTGGTCTCTTCTTGAAATTTGGTCATACGCTGTGCAGCCGAATCCTCAAACAGGTCTTCCTGCTCAAAGCGACATCCCGTATAGGTCGCAGCGATGCATCCCAGGAGTATGTATTTATATATTGATTTAGTCATAATTGTATGTTTTATACGGTTTTGTAGGAATCATGGTCCGAGTTTACTCTTTCATCAACTCGTCGATATCCAGATTGTCTTGTCTGCTTAGAACATCCGCACGCAATGCGTCCAAATCGATTTCCCAAGAGTTTCTCAACCAAGTCTTACAGATCTGAAGTTTTTGCTCAATTACCGTGCGGGAATTTTGTCCGTTTACGGTTCCTTTCGCAGCGATTTTCAACATGGCTTCCCATTCTTTATCATTCATGATGATGAAGTTGGCGATGGTTTCTACAAAGTCTTCGCGGCCTTCGCTACTTGCATAGTTCGTTACGAATCCAAGTTTATTCGCTTCCTCGTTCGAGCGCTCTGTCCATCCGTCCGGAAGATAATTTCCGGCACAAATCTGATCAAACTCTTTCGGATAGCTTTTCTTCTGATGAAGGATATGAGCGAACTCATGGTGCATGGTCTTGAAATAATAGGTATTCAGCATGTTTATATTCGTAACATCCATATCGTTGCATTTGTAAAGGGTCACTTTCAAACCACCTTCCGCAGTACCCAGAATCTCACTTCCTTGCGCTGCATTGTATGCCGGAGAACCGATTAAGTGAATGATACGAGGTCCATAGTATTTTAGGAACTCTTCATCGACTATATCCTTATAGACATCAAACCAAAGATGTTTTACCAAACGAGCCATTTTCTGAGCTACGTCATAATCGCAAGGAACGAGGTTGTAGTCCATTGCCGAACCAACGTCTTCCATTTTATAGCGGAACTGAAGATTGTACGTCTTGATATAATTGTTATACAACCATAGGTCAAACTCATAAGTAGGAGAATTGGGATCCGGATATTCCGTATCTATGAAAATAGAATCGGTGAATTTGTCTTCACTGCAAGAAGTAATTCCTAGAGTAAAGCTAAATGCCAGTATATATAGAAATAATTTTTTCATAACGATCATTTGTTTTCTGTGTTAGCTTATGATTCAGAGTTAGATTCATCCTCATCGGTGATATCTTTTACATATTCCATCGACGGATTGATCGGTTTTACAACTGTTGAGCCTGCGTGTCCGAAACTAGGATTGTTGATATCTGCCGAACTTCTCGGATTTGGAACGATACCGGCCGAGATAACCTCTTGAGGAATCTGGATGGCACGTCTTTCGTCGTTACATTTCAATGTTTCAACCGTTTTCGGTCCGATCTTGTGAGTTACATCGATACCGTAGCGTTTCAAGTCGAACCAACGAAGTCCGTCATGCAATGTTTCGATACGGCGGAAATGCAGGATACAGTGGATATACGGGATGATGTTTTCCGGAATGGTAAATGACGGGCTGATCAATTCTGCGTTCAGTTCCGGTGTAACCAATGGTCTGTCGGAAGTATAGAAGTTGCGGATCGAAGCGTCTGAGATTGGCTCTTCACACAAGCTTGCTTTACTCCACAAATCCAAATCCTGCAATGCCTCGCTCAATCTTCCCAAATGAATCAAAGCCTCTGCTCGGCAAAGTAGCGTTTCATTCAATGTGAATTCGATGCGTACGATTCTCGGATAACCGATTCCTGCGATCTTGTCGGTATATTCAAAGATTTCATATGTTTTAGAAAGGAAACCTCCATATTTATGATCGTATCCCCACATCGGGTATCCCGGGAAGGCGTTACTCCAGCTTGGTCCGCCGGTTGTACGGATCGAACCTTTCTGAGCTTCGCGGTTGAACGCGTAACGTAGATTTGCCAGACGTCTCATGAATGTCGAATAACTCGGCATCAATAATAGGTTTGTAGGAGCGTTCGCGTCAATCCAAAGATAAATTTCCGAAGACGGGTATCCGCTTTTTTTGATGCTTTCACAATCGCGCAATGTGCTTTTTGAAGCTTCGCTGAGAACTCGGTTCGAGTATTCTACGACTTTATTCCAATCACGTTTGTATAGGTAAAAGCGTGATGCGAATGCATACGCGGCTTTGCGGTTGAAATGATATTTCGGAACGGTATAATACTCGTCTGTAACCAACGGTAGTCCCGCTTCGATATCTTTTTCAATACGAGCGTATGTATCGGTTACCGTTTCTCGGTCATATTTACCGGCTACAACCGTTTCAGGTTTGTCTGAGTATGGAATACCCAGATCCTGCATACTTAAATTATCATCTTTATAAGGTTGGCTGAAAACGTTCACCAAAATGAAGTGATGATATGCACGGCAAATCAATGCTTCTCCTTTTTCACCGCTCATATCCTGCCCCTGTTTTTCCAGCTCTTCACAAGCTTCCAAAGCGGCATTCGCTGTTGCGATGGCATGATAACATGCGTCCCAGATAAAGAACGGGCTGTCTTGTGCACTGGATGAAACCACGTCATTCCATGCGTAGATCTCATCGTCCATACGGTTGTAAGAAGAAACTACCATGGCTTCCCCTTTGTCATCCGGAGAGTTGTTGTCGATCATATTGTCGGAACTTAACTCACCCAATAGCGAGTAACTTCCTTGAGAGTATGCAGTAACCAGCAACTGGCGTACTTTTTTTCTGCTGTCGATCTGAGTACGATTGTCGGGAGTCGTATTCAGAAAGTCGGAACACCCTGTGAATTGAAGGGTCAGTCCCGCGA
>CAMTOW010000321.1 GCA_947074245.1 uncultured Bacteroidales bacterium
ATAATCTCATTCGATGATTTGACATCAATGGTGTTGCCGAACACCTCTATGCCGTTTGAAATACTGATGCGATCGACGTAAGTGTTGAACTGAATCGCGCAAGCCGCATTTCCATGTGTCAGAATGCGTTCGAAATGAATGTCTTTGATAACACCTGCGAACATATAAAAACCTCTGGCACCCGGACCGAAAGTTTCGATTTCTTTGGTGAAGGTGATTTTACCAATGTTGGCTGCATTAACGAGTCCAGAACCATTGCCACCATGAGTCTCGATCCGTTCGGTTACGCTCCAGCGTTCGACCGTGCCCCAGTTGTATAAAGCGATCTCATTGTTGCCGTAGCAAGTGATACGACCGTAGTTGTTGAGATTCTTAACGAGCACTTCATAGCCGATAACAACACCGGCCGCAATCACATTCGGAATGCCGCGTTCGATTTCGCTTTTGGTATAAATATCACCACACGAAACGACTATGGATTTTATTTTACCTAGTTTCTCTTCTTTACCACACAATAGCAATCCCGAACCGATAATCGGCTGTTCGGCTGAACCGCATGAGAAATGGGTAATGTCAACTTCGATTTCGATATTCGGGTCTTCCTGCTGATTCCAAATGGTAAAAACACCAGGAATCATATCCACTCCATATCGATTTGGGCGCTCCGGCAACTGCATCGCGCTCGCATTTTCAATGTGAATGAAGGAGGCGTCAATGTGTCCTTTCTTAATATTCCCCCGAATAAGAATCGATATAAGTCCTTGAATTTTCAAACGAGTCAGGTGATGCGTATTCATGCTTTCTACCTCTTCATCTTGATATACAGCGCGTTTGTCGGGATCGACCGTTATGCTGAGGTTTTTCAATTCGTTGCCTTTGGTGAGGCAAAATCCGTCCGAACCAGATTGGAACCGGATCGATCTGCCATCGAATTCACCAATAAGACTTTGGAAAGGCATCATTTTTATAGAAGGAACATCCTGAAGATCATTGCGTAGCACGAGATATCTCGCAGTCTTATCTGTCGAGGCGTTGACCAACTCCTCGGCAGTCGTTATTATTCTGAAAACAGCCATAGTATCGAAATTTAGAAGTTTTAAGTCTTCGGGAAAAACAAAATAGAGCAACCGTTGGTTCAATATCGACCATTGGTTTGAATCAAAACACGTTGATCGGCGGAAAATGATTTTTTACAGTCGGATACATGTTTTTTGCCTTATTAAAAAGAAAAGGGGAGGTCTGAATTGCATTATTTATATACTTTTGTGATTCAAGTTATTCTTCATACATCTTATTTTCTATGCGCCATTACATACTGCTTTTCATTCTGACCATAGTCTCCATAACAGGTAGTTTCGCTCAAATCAACACCAATCGAGTTTTGGCCATTGGTAGGAACGCCTTGTATTTTGAAGATTATGTATTGTCGATCCAGTATTTCAATCAAGTCATAAAAGCCAAACCCTATCTTGCCGAGCCGTATTTTTACCGGGCAATCGCCAAGATCAGTCTGGATGATTATCAGGGGGCGCTTGAAGATGCGACACTTTGCATCGACCGCAATCCGTTTATCGTAAACGCCTATCAAGTGAGAGGTATCGCTCGTCAGAACCTTGATTTGTATGACGGTGCGATCGAGGATTATCGCAAAGGGCTTCAATACGCACCGGAAAACCGAGTGTTCCTGTTAAATATGGCGATCGCGTTCGCTCAAAAGAAAGAGTTCGATCAGTCTGCCGAGTCTTTTGAGAATCTCATAAGAATCCATCCATCGTTTTACAATGGATATATGAGCCGTTCGGCTCTTCATATCGAACAAGGAGACACGATGGCTGCTTTAAAAGATATCGATAAAGCGATAGAAATCGATAAACACGTATCTTACGCATACGCCCAACGAGGTATGATCCGGGCATCTCTTGAAGAATATAAACCGGCATTGGATGATATGAACGAGGCGATCCGGTTGAGTCCGGATATGACGTCTTATTATATAAACCGAGGCTTGGTCCGTTATCATCTGAATGATTTGCGAGGGACGATGAGCGATTATGATCGAGTAATCGACCTTGATAAAAACAATCTTATCGCTTATTATAACCGAGGCCTGTTGCGCGCGCAAGTCGGAGACAGGAATCGTGCCATCGATGACTTTTCGAATGTGATCCGACTAGAACCGGAGAACTGTTTTGCATATTATAACCGAGCGCTATTGCGAGATGAAACAGGTGATTATCGTGGCGCGGCGGAGGATTATACGTTCGTATTATCTGAATATCCGCGTTTTTTGCCAGCCTTGTATGCGCGTTCGGAATCTAAGCGGAAGATGCATGCATTGAAAGATGCCGAAGCCGACTTTATGGCTGCTTATCAGCTAGAAAAAGAGCTGTTGGCGGAAAAAGAGAACCGCAAAAAGAATCCAAAGCCAGATGAGAACCAGGGAGAAGCTGACGAACAATTGTCGGAGGATGAAAAAGTAAGAAAAGAGTCAGATAAGAATATTCAAAAGTTTAACCGAATTCTCGTTGCCGATAATGATAATACGAAAAGCCGATATTCCAGCGAAATTCGAGGACGCGTACAAGACAAGAACGTAGCCGCCGATTTGGAAGCGTCGTTTATCCTGTCTTATTATGAAAAAGGGGAGCAGATTCGACAATCGGTATATTTTGAAAAGTCTATTTCGGATTTTAATCGAGCGGCATTGTTGAGAAAGCGCTTGAAGCCGACCAACTCTGAAGCACCGCTAAGTGATTATCAGATTAAGGAACATTTCGCATCAATCGACAGTTACTCGAAAGTGATCGATACCAATCCGAATAATCCTTTGCCATATTTCGGCAGAAGTCTGGATTTTATGCTTGTTCAGGATTTCCAGAGCGCAATCGATGATTTGAATCGAACGCTGGCACTTCGGGATGATTTTATATTGGGTTATTTCAATCGTGCGGCCATCCGTATGAAACAATTGGAAATCAGCGGATTCAAAACCGATGCCAATCCGTTGAATGACGAATATTCATCGCGAATGAATCTTAATCTTTTAAATCCATTGCAGAATGGTAAAAAAGAGGTATTTGCCGGTACCATCAATGAAGGGGTAAATACGCGTAAACTTGAGTTTGAGATGGCGATGCGCGATTATAATAAGGTACTTGAGCTTGATCCGGGATTTGTATATGCTTATTTTAACCGGGCGAACATTCATTGTGTGCAAAAAGATTATCAATCCGCACTCTATGATCTGGATAAGGCAATCGAGTATGTTGGCGATTTTACGGAGGGCAATTTTAATCGAGGGTTGGTATATATCTACATCGGAAAAACCGCTAGAGGAGTTGCAGATTTAAGTAAATCGAGATAATTGTGAATGATCGGAGCTTGTATTCTTATTAAAAAAGTGAGAGCATAGTATCAGAGCAAAGATCCTTAGCAATCATTGGAGAAAAGTGAAGTTTAATTCGTGAAACTTC
>CAMTOW010000322.1 GCA_947074245.1 uncultured Bacteroidales bacterium
AAAGGATAAACATTAAGTTTGCATCTGATTTTCAACGTATCTTTGCCAAAAGATCTGATCATAAAGGAGCGTATCGTCAGATATTTATTCATCATTTAGTTTAGTTCAATTCTTATGCTAAAGTTTATTTTGATAGTTATCATATTTTTCATATTCATAATTTTAATCGTTGGGTTTGGAATTATACGGAGCATTTACCGTTTGTTTTTTGGCGGAGGCAGAAATAATCCGGTCAGACAGCAACAGCAAAGCAACCCCAACCGACCGAATGAATGGCACTCATCGCAAGAGAAGAAAAAAGAAAAGATATTTTCGAAAGAAGACGGCGAATACGTCGATTTTGAAGAGATCGACATCAAAGAAGAAAAGGACAGAAAATAAAATTACGGATATAAGAAAAGGCAGTTTCATACAACATGAAGCTGCCTTTTCTTATATCCGCAATGAAAATGAATCGGATTATAGAGAGAACGATTCGTCTTTCTGACCGAATGGACTATCGCCTGCTTTTTTTCTAAAAAAGAGGAACGTTTAATTGTTTTGCAGAATCTGCATCGCTACATCCAACCAGAGATCGACATCGGCCGTATAGTGCTGCGGAGTGCGCTCTTTGCTGCGACTATGCCCCAAACGAACGACGACAGCGTTGTATTGCGGGATTATGAAGACGTACTGCCCCAATATCCCCCTCAGGTAAGGTATCTGCATCCCTTTGTACTCCAAATTCCAGAATTGGTATCCGTATACGCGATTGGGTTGCTCTTCATATTGCGAAACCAGATCATCGGCGGGACGGGTGGCTTGCGACAGATAAAGAGAATCGACCAACCGGCGTCCCTCCCATTTCCCTCCGTTTAAGACCAACTGCCCCAGGCGGGCAAAATCTCGCGCATTGGAATTGAAGCAACAATAGGCCTTTTCCTGACCGTTTTTATGATCCAGACTCCATAGGGCGTTCTGCTCGGCTCGGATCGGCGTCCAAATCTTCTGCGAGGCATACTCGGAGATCGTCATTCCCGTGATTTTCTCCAGAAACATTGCGATCAGCTGCGTAGTACCGCTCTGATAATAGACTTTCTTACCCGGAGCAGTAATCAGGCGCACCTGATCCATCTGTGCCGGCAGATCCGTTCCGTAATAAGCTCTCGTATTGGGCGCGAACAAGCCGTTGTACGCCTCATTCCAGTCGATGCCGGCGCTCATGGTCAACAAATCCCGCAAGGTAGGAGAATCGTATGTTTCGCTTTTAAGCATCGGCAGATATGGAGTCACAGGCATGTCGAGCGAAGTGATCAGCCCGTCATTCATCGCGGCTCCCACCAGGAGCGACACGACACTCTTGGCCATGGAAAATGAGTTGCTATAGGAGGTTTCGCCATAATTGTCCCAATAGCGCTCAAAAAGCAAAGCGGAATCCCGGATTACGACGAAAGCGACCGTACCCAGATCGTCGACACTCTTTTGTAAAGCATCGGGGACAGGCGATGTATGATAATGCGAATCGATCTTCCACGGATGGGGATCTTCTGCTCGAACGATACGGTTATAGAACAGAGAATAATCTTCAATACCGGGATGAAGATTTATCAGTGCTTTCGGGACATACCGTTGAGACGGAATAAGCCACCAACAGATTACTCCCACCAGAACGACAGGCAGTATGATTTTTAAATATTTCATGATACGGGATCAATCGGTATTGGGTTATAGATGAATCTGATTGACATACGGCACGCCCGATGAAGACGCTTCAGAAACTGAAATGATTTTATTGACTACGAATTTACTATGCCCGCGCCAAGGTAGCGGAGCCAAATATTCTTTATAAGACAACTCCAACTGCTTGCCGCCCAACCGCATCATTTCTTCAGCCAACTCGCGATTGGATATTGAAAAAGAGAATTCATTCGACTTGATGCCTTGTTCGTTGGAAGTGATTCCGGTAAGGATCAATTCCCCTTCGTACGTCTTGAAAATAAAACCTTTGTGAACGACATAGTTGAGCGTGCCGGTTTTGATCCCGGTTCCGAACACGAAGTAGTAGCGAACATATACGAATCCGCCACCGCCCAGCAACAAGAGCGAAATAAAGATGATAAACCATTTTCGCATCGTATGTTTTTTCTTCTTGACAGGGATATGGGGTTCGTTGGGAGCTGTTTTGTTTTCAGTTTCCATATTTGTAATTATAGGGTTAAAACAAACCCCTTAAGATCATTCCGTAGAAAAAGATCCCAAGGGGTTAGCTTATGATAAGTTTATATTATTTCTTCGGAATGGAAGCAAGTACATGGAGCGTAAAGTCCCAGAACTTATCAACCGAAGCGATATTGATCTTTTCGTCCGGTGAATGTGGATGACGGATGGTCGGACCGAATGAGATCATATCGAGCTCGCTCATATTGGATCCGATGATACCGCATTCCAAACCGGCATGAATGATTTTCACTTCCGGCTCTTTTCCATATTGCTTCGCATATACAGCTTTCATCTCTTTTAGAATACCGGATTTCATATTCGGTTCCCACGACGGGTAATTTCCGTCGAACTCAACCTTCGCTCCGCCTAATGTGAATACGCTTTGCAGACTTGATGCCAAGAAAAACTTCTGATCTTCGTTGAGACTGCGAATCAGGAAGCGGGCTTCTGTCATCCCCTCCATGCTTTTTACAATCGCGATATTGGATGATGTTTCTACGACCGATGGCATTTCCGGATACATGCGGTAAGCGCCGTTGAAGCAACCCACTACGGAATTGATGATATCGTCTTGAACTTCTTCCGGAATCAGAGTAGATGGCAGCTCCACTTCTTCGGCCGTAAAGGTGATGTTATTTTCGATACCGCGGAATTCGTCTTTCATCAGATCGGCATATTCTGCAACCTGTTCTTTGAAATCGTCGATGATGTCGCCCGGTATCGTTACAACTGCAAATGCCTCACGAGGAATCGCATTGCGAAGCGTACCGCCGTTGATCGAAGCAAGACGCGCTTCGAAATCGGATACGGCCATCTTCAGAAAACGGAACAACAATTTATTAGCGTTGCCTCGTCCTAAATGAATATCCAAACCGGAGTGTCCGCCTTTCAATCCTGTCAAAGACAGTTTCATGGCGATATCGCCTTCGGGCACATCCTGATCGTCTTTATATTGGAAATGAGCGCTCATATTGACACCGCCGGCACATCCTACGAACAATTCGCCTTCGTCTTCGGAGTCCATGTTCAAAAGAATCTTACCTTGAAGAAGCTTACCTTCCAAACCGATGGCACCGTACATACCGGTTTCTTCATCAGCCGTAAATAGAGCCTCTACCGGACCATGTTTGATATCGGAGGATTCAAGAACTGCCATAGCAGCAGCCATTCCGATACCGTTGTCAGCTCCTAGCGTAGTGCCTTCGGCCGTTACCCATTCTCCGTAGATCGGAAGAGCACACGTCTGAACTCCAGTCACTCCGGAGAATCTC
>CAMTOW010000323.1 GCA_947074245.1 uncultured Bacteroidales bacterium
ATACCAACCGCTATCCTATTAACACAAAGAAACACATTTTATATTTATATATTTTTAATTGTTACAGTGTCCAAATAACCCGCATTTTCTCTAAAAAGAGGGGATTCCCTATTAAAACCCGAAGTGTAGCGTATAAAAAAATGGGCAACTCCAAGAAGGAGTTACACATTTGAATTGCAATTTGCAACCGAATAATTAAAGACGAAAACAACTTATTTTTTTATTTAATGTTGAATTGGATATTTTCGCCACCTACAAGCTGATCATGTGAAATGAAATATCCGGAATTTTCTTTGTTTCCGATCTTCACCTGATCAATTTGCCAAGCATCTGCACCATTAGCGTTTTTCTCAATAACAACTTTCCCTGTCGGATAATATTTCTCATCAAGAGAGATCGTTACTTTATCAAATACAGGCGTAGTTAGTGTATATCGGGCTTTTCCCGGACAATCCGGATAGAATCCCATCATATTAAACACCGCCCATGCAGACATCGTACCGGTATCATCATTACCCGGTATGCCGTCCGGCGCATTTTTGAAATAAGTATCCAACAATCTGCGAACCTCTTTCTGAGTTCTCCACTCGTCACCTTTGAAATAAGAGAAAAGATGCGGATATGCGATATCCGGCTCATTCGACATATCGAAAAGATTCTGATCGAATACCATCTGCAGTTTGTCGACGAATTTACGCTGACCACCCATCAGTTTGGCTAACCCCTGTACATCATGCGGCACGAAGAAAGTATAATTCCATGCATTTCCTTCATGGAAACCGGGACTCGGCTCGAAGTTCTCTCCTTGTTTCGGATCGAAAGGTGAAAGAAACTTCCCATCCGGAGTAATCGGACGGAACGTTCCGTATTCTTTACAATAGTAGTTTTTATATCCCAAAGAGCGTTTGCGGAATAATTTCGCATCCTCTTTCTTCCCAAGTGCTTCCGCAAATTCCGCCAAGGCGAAATCCGCCATATAATATTCCAGCGCATGAGATACCGAGTTGTCATATTGCGACATCAGCGGCACATACCCTTTCGCATAATAATTGTCGATATCCGGACGCATCAGGTTCTGGTCCTGAGGCAAAGTAGCCGATTTATACATCGCTTCGTAAGCCGTTTCCACATCGAAATCACGCAAACCACGCTTCCAGGTATCCACGATGACAGGAATCGAAGGATCCCCTTCCATCGTAAATGTCTCACGTCCGAAAAGTTCCCATTTCGGCAACCATCCGTTCTCGCGATACATATCGATCATCGTATTTACCATATCCAACTGACGATCCGGGTAAACAAGTGACATCAACTGATGTACATTCCGATACGTATCACACAAAGAAAATACGGTATAACGGTTTCTGTCGCTTTTCATGGTTTTCCCCGATTCCATCGCCGGGTATTCACCATTTACGTCGTTCAAGATCGACGGATGAATCAGCGTATGGTATAAAGCCGTATAGAAAACCGTTTTCTGATCGTCTGTTCCACCTTCTACCGTGATACGAGACAAATCATCGTTCCATTTCTGACGAGCCGAAGCACGTACTTGTTCGAAATCAAACGTCGGCTGTTCCGCTTCCAGGTTCATACGGGCATTCTCGGTACTTACGAATGAAACACCGACCTGAACTTCGATCTGTTCACCCTCTTCCGTATCGAAAGTAAAGAACGAACCGATATCGTCGCCCATCATGTCGCGATTGTATTTCGTATAGATCTTATAATTACCCGCATCCGGATCCCAGTCTTTCTCTACGCCGGTCATTTCGCGTTGTTTTTTCCAGTAACCGGTCTGAATCGGTTTTTTATTGACACGCATCACGAAATAGATCGGGAAAACGGCTTGCGGTACGTAACAGAACGTACCCAATAATTTAACCCCTTCGATCTCCTGATCGTTTACGATACGCATCTGCGCTCCCATCTCATTGGTCAGCCCTTCTCCGAGATTCAAAAGAATGTGACTTTTCCCTTTGGGGAACGTAAAACGAGAAATACCCGTACGTTGCGATGCGCTCGCTTCGGTCAATACATTGTATTTCGTAAGACGATTGGTATAATATCCCGGCGAAGCTTTCTCGTCGGTATATTCGCTACCATAATCGCGATAATCCACCAAAAGATCCCCCGTAGTGGGCATCAGCAACAGCGATCCGGCTTCCGGACAACCTACGCCACTCAGGTTTACATGAGAAAAACCGGTGAAGAATTTATTGTTGATTTCATACGGTGTCGACCACCAAGTGGCATCTTTATCGAATTTATTCAGTCCGGATCCCATTACGTTGAACGGAACGACAGACATCAATCCGTTTGGCACGATGGCTCCCGGATTGGTTGTTCCGTAGTTTGTAGTACCGATGAATGGATTTACAAAATCCACCGGCTCCTGCGCAATAGAGACAAATCCGATACCGGATATCAATAAAGCAGAAAAAGTTGATTTCAATAACTTCATGAATGAATCAGTGAGTATTTATTAAACAGTTATTATATGCGATTGAGTTATCTCAAATGATTGACGTACGTTTGGTGAACTCGACGATCTCATCGATATATCCGAATGCAAGTCCCGTTACGGTATCCGCGCATCCGTAATAGATTGCGATTCTGCCCGTTTCCGAATCGTGCAACGCAGCGCAAGGGAAGGTCACGTTCGGCACATCGCCGTTCTGCTCATACGTCATATGCGGAGCGATCAGATAAGGTCCTGAGCGGAATTTCACTTTCCAAGGCTCATCCAGGTCAAGAAGTGCCGATCCGAAGCTATAAACGAATCCGTTGCAGGAGTTCAATACCCCGTGATAGATCAACAACCAACCTTCGGACGTCTTGATCGGAATCGGTCCCGCTCCGATTTTCGTACACTGCCATGCGCTGTCCTCGAACGGTGCAGGCGACATAACGTGGCGATGGCGTCCCCAGAACTCCAAATCCGGCGACTCACTATAAAAGATATCACCGAAAGGCGTATGTCCGTTATCGCTCGGACGGCTCAACATCGCGAAATTGCCGTTGATTTTTTCCGGGAAAAGAACTCCGTTTCGGTTGAATGGAAGGAATGCGTTTTCAAGTTGATGGAACGTTTTGAAATCAAACGTATACGCTACTCCGATCGTTGGCCCGTGATAACCGTTACACCATGTCACATAATAGCGGTCTTCGATGAAGCAAACACGAGGGTCATATCCGTATACCCATTGCCCGATCTCCGCATTGTCACATTCGAAACGCAATGGTTCCTCTTCGATTTTCCAGTCGATCCCGTTTTCGCTGAAACCAACATGCAGACGCATGCGTCGGTTGGTATCATCACAACGGAATACCCCCGCGTAGCCATCTTTGAACGGCACTACGGCACTATTGAAAATACTGTTTGAGGTTGGCAACAAGTCACGAGGAATAATCGGATTGGCAGAGTATCTCCACACAGGTGCGGAAGAATTAGCCGGACGAGATCG
>CAMTOW010000324.1 GCA_947074245.1 uncultured Bacteroidales bacterium
ACATCGGCATGATGTATTTCTTAGAACCGTCAACCGACGCTACAAACACGGGTAGTTTACGATCTGCTTCCGGTTTAGACACCTGTTCTTTTACATCTGTATCGAAAGCGTCGCCTTCTACTTTTTCCCCTTTCGCGTTTACCACGAAAGATTCTGAGATGTATTGCGAATAAAGCGACTCCGCATCTTTCAATGTAGAAGCTACATTGATTGAGCTTAGGATTTCGCTCTGTTTCTGAATCATGATGTTTTTATTCTGTACCGGACGTAAAGACAAAGCAGTAAAAGCCAACACAGCAGCCACCACGACAACCATCACGGTAGCATAAATTACGGTATATACGTTACTATTTCTATTCATAATTTACTGTTTTATGCGTTAGCTCTTTTCAAACGGCGTTTAATATTCGCCTCTACTACATAAAAGTCGATCAGTGGAGCGAATACGTTCATTAGAAGCACCGCTAGCATCGCACCTTCCGGATATCCGGTGTTGAACACACGGATCACGATAGCCAAGACTCCGATCAAAAATCCGTAAATGTATTTACCTACATTCGTACGGCAACCCGTTACCGGGTCTGTAGCCATGAATACGGCTGCAAATGCGAAACCACCCAAGAACAACTGATCACCGATATTCAATGTTGAAACACCGGTTGTAGTTAGGATCGTTGCAAGCAAAGCACCTCCGGCAAATACCGAACACATAATTCTCCAGCTAGCCACTCCGGTAGCAAGAAGAATCACTGCACCGATCAAGATCGCCAAAGTAGAAGTCTCACCGATCGAGCCCGGGATCAATCCCAGGAATGCATCCCAAGTTGAAATCGGGTCGCCTACGATATTTTTCAAAGGTTCGCCCGAAGCGGCATAGCTAAGCGGAGTTGCACCTGAGAAACTTTCAACGACCTGTCCGCCTCCGATACCCAATGTGTCAGTCGTGCGAACGAAAACGCCGTCACCGGACATTTTTGAAGGATATGCGAAGAATAAGAACGCACGCGTAATCAACGCCACGTTAAATATATTCATACCCGTACCACCGAAAATCTCTTTTGCGAAGATTACCGCAAAAGCTGTAGCCACAGCGATCATCCAAAGCGGAGTATCCACCGGAACGATCATCGGGATAAGCATACCCGAAACCAGGAATCCTTCCTGAATCTCATGTTTCTTAACCTGAGCCACGGCAAATTCGATACCGAGACCTACTGCGTATGATACTACGATTTTAGGCAATACAGCTAAAAATCCATAGAAGAAATAAGTAAAGAATGCAGCCTCTTGCCCGATAGCCAGGAAGTGCTGATACCCTACATTGAACATCCCGAAAAGTAGTGCGGGGATAAGAGCCAATACAACGATCGACATGACACGTTTTGAATCAACGCTGTCATGTATCTGAGTGCCTGTTTTGGATGCCGTAGAATTTGGAACAAACAGGAAGCTTTCGAAGCCATCGAACACCGACCAAAGCTTCTCATATTTTCCGCCTGTTTCGAATTCGGGCTTTACCTTGTTTAGGAAATTCCTTAACGCTTTCAATTTTGTATGATTTTTTTGTTATTAATCAAGTGTATTTGAACTGTGATGAATTAAGCCATTTCTTTCTGCAAGCGATCCAGTCCGACACGCATGGTTTTCTGAAGCTGAGTTTTAGAAACATCGACAAATTCACATAATGCGAAATCTTCCGGAGAAACTTCATAGATTCCCAGATTCTCCATCTTATCGATATCGAAAGCCAATGTCGCTTTATATAAGAATTCCGGATAGATATCCATAGGAAGGACTTCTTCGAACTGACCTGAAACGATCAAAGCACGATGTCCACCCTGAAGACGTGCATCAATGGTATATTCTTTTTTCTTACCGAACAACCAAGTCAGATAAGTACGGCTTGTGCTGTATTTGGCAAGTCCGGGAAGAGCCCAACCGAAGAACTCATCGTTATCCGAACCGTCAGGAATAACAGTTACGTGCGAATGATAGAAGCCCAGGTAACCATCAGCAGAAACATTCTGACCGCTCAATACGTTACCAGTGATGAAACGTTGTTTGTAATCCGCGGCAACCAGGTTGTTTGCTGTCAGATTTTTAAGCGCCGTTCCTGCGAAAGCCTTCACATACGCCGGTTTTGAGATTTCCGAACCGGTGATCGCTACGATTCTTTCGAAATCGGCAACCCCTTTTGTAAACACACGACCCAAGATGATCAAGTCGAATGCGCTCACTGTCCAGATTGTTTCACCTTTGTTCACCGGTTTGATGTTGTGAGCCTGAATACCGGCGTTTCCTGCAGGATGCGGACCTTCCACTACTACGGTTTCGACACCTTGCATCTTAACGGCAGAACCGGCACGAACACCTACATAAACTTTTCCTTTTGTAAGTTTACGCAACGCATCCAAACCAGCCTGAATCGCTGCCTGTTCGCTTTTCGCCACAAATTCGAAATTCGGAGCCAACGGAGCCGAATCAAATGCCGAAACGAAAATATCACGCGGAGCGACATTCGGATCAGCGATCACATCATACGGGCGCTGTTTGATGAATGGCCATACGCCTGCATTCAGCAATGTTTCTTTGATTTCTTCTGCAGACAATCTTGAAACATCTTTTTTACCGAACTCGACATAGGTGTTCTCAGCGTCTTTTTTCACAAAAATCCCTAGTACTTTACGACGTTCGCCACGTGATACAGCTGTCACTTCGCCGCTGAATGGAGATACGAATTTTACTTCCGGATGATTTTTGTCGAACATCAATGGCATACCCGCCAAAACTTTGTCGCCTTCTTTGACCACAACTTTGGGAGTTACACCATGGAAATCGTCTGGAACCATCACGAAATAATCGGATTTCGAGGCTTCCAGCATTTTTTCTTCAGGTCTCCCTTTCAGATTAATGTCCAAGCCTTTCTTAAGCTTTATTCCATTTGTCATGTTGTAACAAGTATTGTTAAAATATAATATTCTGAATTCTGCTGCAAAGGTATTCTTTTTTTTATGTCCGTAAATATTATAACCGTGAAATACAGAAATAATTCACTAATTTAATTGCCACCTGAAGTCACCTGTAAAATAAGACTACATCAGTATTTTTCTTACATTTATCACCTTATTAAATACATCGTGTTTCATTCACGGAACAATGCGAGCACGAACATCCTTTATTAAAAGCTAAAATACAGACAGTTACAGGTATGCACAAAGTATTCGGCCTATTATTTTCACTCCTATCGCTATTTTCTTTGCATGCTCAAAAGCCTTATCGGAGCGGAATTGGGTCTTCCTCCGTTAAAACTTTACAAATTACCGCCAATGACGACTTTCGGATGCCGCCTGCCATCGAGCTTGGCTCCGATCAACACATCCGAATCAGTTTCGACGAACTGGAAGATGATATGAAATGGCTTTCTTACCGGATCGTACATTGTAATGCCGATTGGCGACGC
>CAMTOW010000325.1 GCA_947074245.1 uncultured Bacteroidales bacterium
GGTGGAGAATATGAATTGTAAGAGCTTTTCGGAGATCACACTTTGGAAAGAGCGATTTAATCTGATCATCCAAAAATTCTGTCAGGAGCCACCCTCTTCGGATTCCGAACTGGCGGCAATCATACTGCTCGGACAGGAGGCCTGGATATCTTGTGTTTCTCAGAGTTGGTTTTCCGATCTCAATATACCTATTTTAGCCAGCAGGATCAGTCAGAATTTTTTTTTGATACCGGATTCAATCCGTGATACAGCAACCTGGTTGCCCGAATTGGTCGATGCAGAAACTTTTTTCGCACAGCAAACCGGAGTATCCGGAATCGCTTATGATTATGATGTCCGATCGAATATAAACCTGATTCTGCGACAGCATCCGGAAACGCAGCGTATTGCCTTTCTTTCGGATAATACATACGGAGGCGTTTGTCTGCAAGCTCAGATACGACGAGAAATAGAGTCATATCCGGATGTTGACTTAATTTTGCTTGATGGTAGAATCAATGATATCTATACGATTCAGAATCAAATTGCAGCATTGCCGGATAATACGGTGTTGCTTCTTGGGTCTTGGCGAATCGATCAAAATGAGAATTATTACATGACAAGCGCGTTGTACGGGATGATGTTGTCGAACCGATCGCTACCCACCTATACAATGACGACTCTCGGGTTTGGTTTTTGGGCTATCGGCGGATTTATGCCAGATTATCGCAGTCAAGGAAAAGAATTGGCCTATCAGATCGAACATTTATTGTCGGTCAACGAACATAATTGTCCTGAAAACGGATTTATCACCTACATTCCTAACTACTTCCGTTTTGACATGGTCAAGTTGCGTGAATTCAATTGTGATATAACGACCCTGCCACAACATGCCATTTTGGAAAATAACGATGTTTCCTGGATGGATCGATATCCTTATCTTTTGCCTTTTATTCTTCTGTCTTTGTTCTTCTTAGTGATCGGATTCAGTATCGTGAGTTACTATCTTCTGAAATCAAGGCGACTGAATGAAGCACTGATCCGTACGGAGCATCAGAAAGAATTGATAATCAATAATTGTGGCGTGACTTTATTGTATCTTGATCGTAACCGAAAAATACAATGGGAAAGTATGGCCGTATTGAAAGGCTTTTTACCACTACCTCAAAAAGGTAAAAGTTATCACTGTTACGAACTGATCTTAAATCGAACAGAGCCTTGCGCGAATTGTCCCGTTAATTTGATGGAAGAGGATATGCAGCCGCGAGAACATTTATATAAATGTAAAGATCGATATTTCTCAATTCAATACAATCCGGTCTGTCATGATGACAATACCTACGCAGGCACTGTGCTTCGTATCGAAGATGTAACTAAAAAGGAGCTTGCAAAAGTTGAGTTGGAGAACGCAAAAGAGGCTGCCGAAGAAGCTGATCGATTGAAATCGATTTTCTTAGCTAATATGAGTCATGAAATACGCACTCCTTTAAATGCGATTGTGGGATTTTCGGAAATCATAGCTGAGACTGACGATTTCGCAGAAAAGGCAGAATACATGCATATCATTCGGAATAATAATCAGTTGCTGCTTCAGTTGATCAATGATATTCTTGATCTATCGAAAATTGAGGCCGGAACCTTCGATTTCCGGAATGAGGCGGTAAATGTCAATCAAATGATTGAGGAACTCTACAATATCTTTTTGCCTAAAGTCCTTTCGAAAGGAATCGAATTGAAAAAGGATTGCCCTTTTCCTGATTTACTTATTGACGCAGACCGAACAAGGTTGTCGCAAGTATTATCTAATTTCATGACTAACGCCATCAAGTTTACGATCAAAGGGTCTATAAAAATAGGCTATGAAAAGATTGATAACGGATTGAGATTTTACGTAGAAGACACCGGTTGCGGCATATCGAATCAAAAAATCGATTCGATATTTGATCGTTTTGTAAAGCTTAATTCATTTGCTCAGGGAACGGGACTTGGCTTATCAATCTGTAAAATGATCGCATCGCGCTTCGGAGGAGAGATTGGAGTTCAATCGGAGAAAGATACCGGATCGCTTTTTTGGCTTGATCTACCGTGTACTCCGAATGAGTTGAATTCGAGTATTAAAACTCAAGAGGAAACCATACAAGATTCAATTATCATCCCACGAACGGTGGAAGCGTAACAGGTAGGTGTTAATCAGGTAATTATAGAGCGTTTTTAGAAAGAAAATATGTGAATATGAGATAAAAACGGATTTAATAAAACCCGAGGTGTGTTTTTTGTGTAATTTTGTTTTTAATAATCTCTTATTTTATGACAAAAGAAACCTTATTAGGGAAAACTTTATCTGAATTGAAAGATATCGTTGCCAAACATAATATGCCGGCATTTACTGCCAAACAGATCGCATCGTGGTTGTATCAAAAACGTGTTCGTCACATTGACGATATGACCAATCTATCTAAAGCACATCGTGCAAAATTGAATGAAACCTATGAGATAGGAGCCGCGGATCCTTGCGAAGAAACGAAATCGGTAGACGGAACAAAGAAGTACTTGTTTCGCACTCATAGTCAGAAATTGGTAGAGTCGGTGTATATCCCCGATAAAGAACGAGCAACTTTATGTGTATCATCTCAAATGGGATGTAAAATGAACTGTCTGTTTTGTATGACCGGCAAACAGGGATTCAACGGAAATTTATCTGCCAATGAGATTCTGAATCAGATTCAATCTATACCGGAGTCGGAAAGTTTGACGAATCTCGTATTTATGGGTATGGGAGAGCCTCTTGATAACCCTGATGAATTATTCAAAGTATTAGAGATCTTAACTGCAGAATGGGGATATGCCTGGAGTCCGAAGCGAATTACTGTTTCAACAATCGGCCAACTGACGAATCTGCGACGCTTCTTGGATGAGAGTAATTGCCATTTAGCAGTAAGCCTACATTCCCCTTTTGCTGATGAACGAAAAAGCATCATGCCGGTCGAGAAGGCGTGGTCAACTTCGGATATCATCTCTTTGTTGAAGAAATATGATTTTAGTAAGCAGCGAAGATTGTCGTTCGAATATATCATGTTCAGTGGATTCAACGACAGTAAGCGTCATGCGCAAGAGTTGGTGAGATTATTGAAGGGGCTTGACTGTAGGGTCAATCTGATTCGATTCCATGCCATTCCGAACGTAGACCTAAAATCATCGAACGAGCCTTCCATGGAGTATTTTCGTGATTATTTGAATGAACATGGAATAACCTGTACGATCCGATCGTCACGAGGAGAGGATATCTTTGCCGCTTGTGGTATGTTATCTACTTTGAAGCAAGGAGAATCGCATTGATCTATTTTTAGATTTTTGAAGTATCGTATAAATGTTTAATTTTAGCAAATAAAAGATCGGAAGAGCGTCGTGTAGGGAAAGAGTGTTAAGATTAGTGGAGATCTGGGT
>CAMTOW010000326.1 GCA_947074245.1 uncultured Bacteroidales bacterium
GGATTGTTGGAGGTCAAAGATGTAACGCTGGATGCGTGACATTGCAGTCGTGGCCATCTGGTTTAAGATCATCGCATCGTGACGACGCACTACGATATTCCTCTTTGGGTCGTATTCAGGAAAGCGTTACGGTAGGTCTTGTCATAATAGTACATCGCTACCCGGATCGCACACTCCATGTCTCCATCCTCCAAGGCGGATAGCGCTTGAGATAAAGCATCTCCCCCCAAACGTTTTCGGATTTTCAGAAATGAATCGCGGAGTGAATCTTTTGAAAACGAGCCATATTCGTTTTTGATTCGAATGATGCGATCTTCAAACGGGATCTCATAAAATATCCGTTTGGCCGATTGCATTTTCGAATAAAACAGATCCGGAATAAAAACATGACCGATCGACCGACTCTCCCCTTCGATCCAGATCGGTTTTCCGGCATCAAAGATGCGAAGTCGTTCATAGATCAGATTCATAAAATGTTCGGTAGAAGGTTGATTCCTATTTCCTAAATGTCCGAAAGCAGATCCTTTGTGATTGGCGAGAGATTCCAGATCAATCACTTGTTCGCCCTGAGTTTCGAGACAATGCAGAATATCGGTCTTTCCGCAACCAGTCAATCCATTGAGTGAAATAAATTCCCACGGAGCCGATTCCAACAGATCGGTAAACGAATGCCGATACGCTTTATAACCTCCCTTCAAGACATAAACCGGCAGACCGGCTGTCTGAAACAACCACGCCATGCTGTTACTTCGCATTCCTCCGCGCCAACAATATAGAAGAATCGGATTTCCGTCAAACAGGTGACGCGCTTTTTTTACGAAACCGCCCATCTTGGGACCTACGATCTCCAATCCTCGTTGAACCGCGTCCTCTTTGGAGCGTCGCACATAAATCGTTCCGACTTCCGCACGCTCCTCATCGGAGAATAAAGGCAGATTGATCGCTCCCGGGATGTGTCCCGAAAGGAACTCGCCGGGGGAACGAACATCTATTATCAGATTCCGGTTGGAAAGAGACAGAAAGCGATCGACATCTATTATTTCATATTTCATAGCTAAAACGGATAAAGAAAGTCAAAGAATCATCGCATTATTTCTCAAACCCCAACTCCTTAATCGCATAAGGCAGGAGAAGATCATATCGCTTCATGATGAGTCGTTGCCATTCGAGTTTCAGATCCAACGATTCCGAATCGGACAATTGCCAATCGAGCGAGGGATCCTTGCGCATACGTTCGGTAACATCATATAAGATCAAAGCCGCACAAACCGATATGTTGTAGCTTTCGGCGAATCCATACATGGGAAGTTTGACGAATCCATCCGCCATTTCGCGCACGTCATCGGAGATCCCGAAACGTTCGGTACCGAAAACGAAGGCCGTCTTTTCCTGAATATCCAGATCACCCACCAGACAGTCGCGTTCGTGGGGCGTGGTCGCTATGATCCGATATCCTTTCTCTTTAAGAGCTTCCAAACAGGAACGGGTCGGATTCTGGAAACTTTTTCCGAATTTCCGATAATCCACCCATTTTTCGGAACCCGCAGAAGGACCGACCGTCACATGGAAACGATGCTCTTTTTCAATAAAGTACATATCCTGCACGCCGAAACAATCGCAAGAGCGCAGAACGGCGCTCCCGTTGTGGGAATGTTCTATATCTTCCAACACGACGGTAATGTGTCGTGTACGATTCTTTATGTTCCGATCAAAAAGTTCCAGTTTATTCTCCGGACACATTTCGCTCAAGTAATCATACAATGATTGTTTCTGTTCATCCGACAGAGAAGCTAAAATTGGATGAACTTTTCCGACTAAAGGCATTATTCTAAAAGTTATCAAAAAACATATTCCCTCGAAAAGATCCGGGGAATATCATAAAGTTAATCATTAAAAATATCGTTCACGGGTATGACTCCCAGACCAGGCAAATCAGACGGCAAAACCTTACCATCAGAAAGTCGTAATCCGGAGAAAGCGTCATTCGTAATCAGCAGATGACCGTCGAGATCGACATAATCCACCAACGACGCGATCTGAACCGCCGCAGCAATGGCACAAGAAGTTTCGGTCATACAACCCAACATGATTTTCAGATCCGCCTCGCGGGCAGCAGAGATGATCCGTCGCGCTTCATGCAGCCCGGTGCATTTCATCAATTTGATATTTACGCCCGAAAAAGCATCTTTGATTTTTGCGAAATCATCGTATCGCTGAAAAGATTCGTCGGCGATAACCGGAATCGGAGAACGAGAAGTGAGCCACGCGGTCTCATCCAATCGATCTACCGGCATCGGTTGTTCGGCCATAACCACATTTCGCTCCGCCAACCAATGCAGCATATCCAATGCAAAATGCGGATCGGACCATCCCTGATTGGCATCCACATAAAGCGGGACATCCGAGATTTCACGAATGGTTTCAATGATCATCTTATCGCTGTCGCTTCCCAATTTCACTTTGAGAATCTTAAAATCGGCCGCTTCGCGAACCTTGTTGCGTATTCCCTCGGCCGAATCGATTCCTATGGTAAAAGAGGTTGGAGTCGTCTCTTGCGGAGATAAGTTCCATCGTTTCCACAAGGGCTGATTCTGCGACTTGCCGTAAAGATCGTGTAAGGCAATATCCAAAGCGGCCTTTGCAGCCGTATTACCCGACTCAATGTGAGCGATGTAATCGAGAATGTCTGTGAGAGAATCGTCAAGCGAAAAACGGTTCAGATCCACTTTCGACAAAAAAGCCATCACCGACTCTTGCGTCGCGCCCAAATAAGGAGGAAGAGAAGCCTCTCCATATCCCGACAATCCATCCGAATCAATCCGGATCAAAACAACGGGAGTTTCTGAACGCGAAGAATTCGCCAACGTAAAGACATGCCGAAGTTTCAGCATGTAGGGTTTAAATCTGAGTTTCATCGTCTGTCTGTTCGGTTATTGCCAATTGCTTTTTAGCTTTTACGCCCAATTCATGTAATTTGGAGACCTGACCGGTCAGATTGCCGGCTCCGTCTCTTAACTGCCCCATCGCATCATCATAAGAACGGGTAGTCTTCCGAAGATTGGCACCCAATTCATCCAATGTCTTGGCCAAAGTAACGAATTTATCATAGAGGCGACCACCCCGTTCGGCAATCTCGATGGCATTCTTGCTTTGATTGTCGCGTTTCCACATATCCGCGACCAGTTTAAGCGCCGTGATCAGATTCGTAGGGCTGATGATTACCACCCGTTTATCATAAGCATATTGCCAAAGGTCGGGATCGCTTTGCAAAGCTAACATATATGCCGGTTCGTTCGGGATAAACATCATCACAAAATCGAGAGAACGAATATAATCCTGATAACTCTTGCGAGACAATTCATCCACATGAGCTTTGACCGAACGAATATGCTCCGCCAATGCGCGCTAGATCGGAAG
>CAMTOW010000327.1 GCA_947074245.1 uncultured Bacteroidales bacterium
GATCGATGTTGATGTGGAATCATCTCCAACATGATTTGAATAAATGATGAAAAGGATGATTTTCCGCCTAGGAATCTCGGCGAAAACAGCTTAGGCGCGAAATCAAAAAAGCACAGGCAGGAAATTGAAAAAGTATAGGCAGGAAAATTAAAAAAGTCAGGCAGGAAAATTTTGGAAGAATTTCAGGCAGAAAAAGAACTTTTGAAAATATAAAAGAAGCGCTCATCTTACTTGTAAAGTAGAATGAGCGCTTCTTTGTATTTCAGCGCAACGAGCTATCCGTAACCAGATTTTAAGAAGCAGAACGACTTCGGATACCGGAATAAAACGCTGCGAGTTTTATTTTGAAAGTTGTTTGGAAGAGTTGTTGTCAGATATCTTTTCGAGAGCGATGACAATTCCGAAACCAATCAGAGCCAAGATGATAGCCTGAACTACACCTCCATAGGGAAGGGTGTTGACTTCGACAAGAGGTTTTTGAACGCCGTGACGATCGATATAATACTCAACAACTTCTTTCCAAGGCCATACTTTATTGAGAGACCCAAACATAAAACCGGTAAGGATCGCTACGGTAATGTCGTGATATTTATTGAGCAACCAAGACAGAACATTCGAGAAAGAGATGATTCCAATCGTCGCACCAAGAGCGAATACGAGAATCACTTTGATGTTGAATGTTTTAACGGCATCCATGATGTAGATGTATTTGCCGAAAAGAAGCAGGATAAAGCTACCTGAAATTCCGGGAAGAATCATCGCACAGATAGCGATCGAGCCGCAAAGGAAGATGAACCAAAGATCGTCGGGCGTTTTCGCAGGGGTAGCAACCGTAATGAAGTAAGCCGCTACGGCTCCGATCGCAAAGCTAAGCCAACGAGACCAACTGAATTTCTTAATCCGTTTGCTTACAGACCAGATTGATGCAAGAATCAGTCCGAAAAAGAAGGACCATACCGCTACGGGGTGAGTGTCGAGAAGATAGGTGATCAGTTTTGCCAACGAAAAGATACTGACCAGAATACCACTTAAAACACAAATCAGGAAATTGGCATTGACGGCTTTCCAGAATGCTCCGATTTTGAACGTAAGCAATAATCGTAGCGAATTGATATTGATGCTCTTGATCGAATTGATCAATTCTTCATATATCCCCACGATAAAAGCGATCGTACCACCGGAAACTCCCGGAACCACATCTGCAGCACCCATCCCGACCCCTTTCAGAGCGAGAATCGCATAATCCTTTAAATTTCTTTTCATTAAACCGTTTATTTATTCTTTTTCATCTAATTTTTCTTTCACGATCTGTCGAAGCGATTCGATCCAATTGTATGTTTCGGTAAGAGCGCTTGATTCGGGCATATTCAAGTCGGGATTGACCTGCAATACGGAATAAGCTTCTTCTATTTCGCGGATAATCGACGTTGCCTTTTCGTTTTCACCAACATTGTAATAGGCCATGATCAGACGGAAAACTACACGAATGCTATATTTTTCATGTACAAACGCATGTTCGTAGCAATCAACCGATTCGGCGAACCGGCATAACTTTTCGTAGCAATCGCCCAATGCGATGATGGCAGCTACATTATCGGGATCGAGCGTGTGAACTTTCTCGAAAGAAAGCGCGGCTTCTTCGTAATTTTCTTCCTGCATCAGGATGTCGCCAAGCAAGGCGTGCCATTCGGCGTTGGTATCGTCCAATTCAATCGCGCTTCGGATTTCCTGTCGAGCCATCGGCGTATTGCCCATATCAAGGTAATTGTATGCCAAATGGTAGAAAACCTCAGGATCGTTCGGCGATAGTTCGAGCGCTTTCTTGAGGTAGTCGATGCTGATCGAAGTTTTCTCAAGATTGCGATAACAACTCGCGATGTATAAATAGGCTTTGTTCTTATTGCCTGCCAAACGAATGTATTCGTCGAACGTGCAAACCGCTTCATCATAAATCTCAAGATCATATTGACAGACTCCTTTGTAAAAGATCGTGTCTTCATCTTCGTGAATCGCCAACGCAAAGTCGCAAGCTTCAATCGCTTTTGTAAATTCGTTGATGCTGGCATAGGCCCGAGCCTGTTCTTTCCAGATATCGTCTTGAAACGGATCAATATCGAGAAGTTTATTGAAAATTTCGATCGCTTTGGTGCCTTCGTTGTTATCCAGATAGATTGAGCCGACTTCCAAAAGAAGGTCTTTATCGTCCGGAAGAATCTTCAAGGCGGCATTCGCGAAATTAATGATCTGTTCGAAAGTCGCATAACCCCAAAGGATGCCGATGATGTCGAGGCAGAACAGCCCATCGAGATCTTCCGAATTCAGGGCTTTGTCGATTTTTTCGAATCCCTGATCGGGATTGCCTTCGGCAAAGTCGAGTTCGATTCGAATCAATAGCGTTTGTTCGGACTCTTCCGTCAAACCGGCCAAAAGAGATTTGGATTCGTCGATGCAGTCTAAAAAAAGAAGATATTTAGCCTTGAGAAGAGTCAGCTGGGAATTGCCAGGATGTAAAGACAGACCGGATGAAACCGCTTTGAGAGCTTCGGAAAAATCTTCTTTCAACTCATAATAGCAAGCGATGTCGCACAGTTGATCGGCATCAAAGTAGACACTTTTTCCCTGACCGAACGTTTCTTCATATTTGGATACCAAATATTCCAATTTTATTTCTTCGTCCATAAATAGCTGGAGGGATTGTAAAAATAAACCACAAAATCCGAGTTTTTCTGCATCGGGATTTTGTGGTTTATGCAGTTGAATATATCCTAAACTTAGTTTTTGGAATCTTTTAAGGATACGGTGCGGTTGAAAATCAGATTATCGGCAGTCGAGTCTTTATCCACACAGAAGTAGCCGATACGCTGGAACTGGAATTTCGTTCCCGGTTCAGCAACATCGAGGATGTAAGGTTCGATGCGGGCATTCTTAATGATGATTTCCGATTCCGGATTAAGGAGCGATCTGAAATCCACTTCCGTTTCGGCAGCCGGATCTTCGACCGTAAATAATCGGTTGTACAGACGAACTTCAGCTGGAACACTGTTTTGAGCAGAAACCCAATGCAAAGTACCTTTCACTTTCTTGCCACTACCCGGCATACCTGTTTTTGTTTCCGGATCGTATTCGCAGTAGATCTCTTCGATGATACCTTCCTCGTTCTTTTTGATACCCGTACATTTGACGATATACGCACCTTTAAGACGAACCTCTTTGTCGATAGTCAGGCGGAAGAACTTCTTAGAAGCATTTTCCATGAAGTCTTCACGCTCGATAAAGATTTCGCGAGAGAAAGGAATCGTATGCGTACCTTCTTCCGGTTTTTCCGGATTGTTGTCGATTTCCATCAGTTCGACCTGATTTTCCGGATAGTTGGTGATAATCACTTTAACCGGATCGATTACAGC
>CAMTOW010000328.1 GCA_947074245.1 uncultured Bacteroidales bacterium
GGCATACGAGATTCTCCGGAGTGGCTGGAGTTCAGACGTGTGCTCTTCCGATCTGAAATTAAAATAAAATAAAGTGCAGGTCGCTCTTTTCCATTCAGGGAAAGTGAGCGGCCTGTTGTGTTTTCAATACCCTATAAAATTATTGACCGGATGAACGAAAACAAACAAACCAAAGATGAGGCTGCCTTGCATTATCATGCGATGGGCAAGCCCGGTAAGATCGAAGTGGTGCCAACCAAACCTCATTCTACACAACGTGATCTGTCCTTGGCATATACGCCGGGTGTGGCCGTTCCGTGTTTAGTGATTCATGAAGATAAGGAAAAAGCCTATGACTATACCACCAAAGGTAATCTGGTGGCAGTCATATCCAACGGGACTGCGGTACTCGGATTGGGTGATATCGGCCCCGAAGCCGGAAAACCGGTTATGGAAGGGAAGGGGCTTTTGTTTAAAATATTCGCGGGCATCGACGTGTTCGACATTGAAGTAGATGAAAAGGATCCGGAGAAATTCATTCAAACCGTAAAAGCGATTGCGCCTACTTTCGGTGGAATCAATCTCGAAGATATCAAGGCTCCCGAATGTTTTGAAATCGAACGCCGCCTCAAAGAGGAACTGGATATCCCCGTAATGCACGACGATCAGCATGGGACTGCGATAATTTCCGCGGCCGGGTTGTTGAATGGGCTTGAATTGGCGGGAAAGAAAATTGAAGACTGTAAGTTAGTCGTAAACGGAGCCGGATCGGCAGGAGCATCTTGCACGCGATTGTATATGGAGTTGGGGATTAAGCGAGAAAACGTCGTGATGGTCGATTCGAAAGGGGTTATCCGTACCGATCGCCCGAATCTTGCCCCAGCTAAAGCTGAATTTGCTACCGAGCGCCACGATATTAATACCCTCGAAGAAGCAATGGTAGGAGCGGATATCTTTCTGGGAGTATCCGTCGCTGATGTCCTTACACCGGAGATGATCCGTTCGATGAATACCAATCCGTTGGTTTTCGCTCTGGCCAATCCCAATCCAGAGATTACTTATGATAAAGCCAAAGCGTCTCGTCCCGATCTGATTTTTGCTACCGGAAGATCCGATTATCCGAATCAGATCAACAACGTGTTGGGCTTCCCATATATATTCAGAGGAGCTTTGGATACGCGAGCAAAAGCGATAAACGAGGAGATGAAGTTAGCGGCCGTCAAAGCGATTGCAGAACTAGCCAAACTACCGGTACCGGATGTCGTTAATGCCGCATATGGAATGCAGAAACTACATTTCGGACCGGAATACATTCTGCCAAAGCCAATGGATCCGCGTTTGATTTCGAAAGTCTCTTCCGCCGTAGCCAAAGCAGCCATCGCAAGTGGTGTGGCGCGTAAAGAGATAACCGATTGGAAAGCTTACGAAGATAGTTTGAATCAACTGATGGGATATGATAATAAGTTGATTCGTAATTTCTATGATATGGCCAAGGCAGATCCGAAGCGTGTCGTATTTGCCGAAGCAACTCACCGGAATATGCTTAAAGCAGCCGTGCAGGCGAAAGAAGAGGGGATTTGCGAACCAATCCTGATCGGCAACCCAACTCAGATTCACCAACTTGCATCTGAGGAAAACCTCAATCTCGACGGAATCGAAGTGCTTGCCTTCAGAAAAGAGGAGGAGCGGGACCGACGAGAGCGGTATGCACATATGTTGGCCGATAAGCGTGCTCGCGAAGGATATACGTATTGTGATGCCTTCGAAAAAATGTATGATGCCAATTATTTCGGAATGATGATGGTTGAGGCTGGTGATGCTGATGCTTTCCTGACCGGAATCCAAAGTAAATATTCGGAAACATGCAAGATTGCGAAAGATGTAATCGGAATCCGAAGCGGTTACAATCATTTCGGGACGATGCACATCCTCAATACGAAGAAAGGAACGTTCTATGTAGCAGACACGCTGATCAACAGACACCCCTCTACGGAAACGCTTGTCGATATAGCGCGTCTTACGCGCAAAGCGGTACGATTCTTTGCCGATGAGCCGGTGATGGCGATGGTTTCTTATTCCAGTTTCGGAGCCGACAAAGAGGGTAGTCCGCTGAAGGTTCATAATGCTGTGGCTGAAATGCATCAGCTCTATCCGGATCTTCCGATTGACGGTGAGATGCAGGTCGACTTTGCTTTGAATCGAGAAATGCGCGATCGGACCTTCCCATTTACCCGTCTCTATGGCAAAGATGGCAATACGTTGATTGTCCCTAACTTGAGTTCCGCCAATACCGCATATAAGCTTCTTATGGAAATGGCTGTTTGCGAATCAATCGGTCCGATCCAAATGGGATTGAACAAGCCGATTCATTTTACCGGAAATGAGAGTTCTGTCCGGGATATTGTCAATCTGACTTCCGTCGCCGTGATTGATGCCATTGTCAACCAGCGGATGGATTCTGAGAAATAACCCGTTTCAAAATCTCATCTATTGAAAAGATCCCTTATTCCGAACAGGTGGAATAAGGGATCTTTTTTTATCGAATCATTCGCTGCCGATCGCCTTATAGCGACTGGGCGACATACCTGTATGATGTTTGAAATATTTGCCGAAAAACGACTGAGTCGGGAAGTTCAGATGATAGGCGATTTCCTGAATGCTTTTATCCGAATATTTCAACAGAGCTTTCGCTTCCAGAATTACATATTCATCAATCCATTCGGCAGCGGTCTTACTGCTGACTTGCTTAATCAGTGTAGAAAGGTATTTCGGTGTAATGGATAGTTCCGATGCATAGAATCCTACACTTCTTTCTTTCCGATGATGACTGGCTACGAGTTCCATAAATCGGGCAAAAAGTTGTTCCCGTCTCCCTTTCAGGACGGGACCCGGAGTGTGATTGGTCAGTTCGTCATTGAACAACATCGAACAGGCTTTATAGATGAATGCGCTGATCAACTGGCGAATGATCTCTTTGTGATATTTATCTTCAGTCGATGCCGCAGATTTAAGCAGCATTTTATAAAACTCGATTAACGTATCTCGTTGTGTATTGGATAATTCGAATGAAGGACGGTTTTTCATCTCCATAAACATCGGAAAAAGATTTACCAGGTCGATATGAAGACTTTTTAAAAACTTATTGCCCAGGATTATGACCAACATTCCGAAATCATCCGTATAATCCTTAATCTGGATGATATTTTCAGGAAAGTTGAAAATCAATAAGTTCGGTTTTATTTCGAATTCATTCAGATTTATATTTCCTACGGCATATCCCTTCACGCATAATGCGACTACATACGCATCCAGTTTACATGGATACCTGAACAGATTGTCACCGGCCATGCTTTTCATATCCGTAATCAGAAACTCATCCGCGAATGAAGTTTGGATATTCAGCAGTTTTCGCAATTTCTCAATG
>CAMTOW010000329.1 GCA_947074245.1 uncultured Bacteroidales bacterium
GATCCGAATTTTCTTGAATAGACAATCCGCTCCAATCTTTTTGCATATCCTGCACTAAACAATGCAAATCGTTTTTATGTAAACCGACATCACAAATACGTTCGTTTAGAAAACCGATCAGACAATAACCTTTATCTGTAAGGAAAGAGCCATATTCAAGGACTGATAATGATCCTCGTTTAATCTGACTTTTGAAATCAATTGGAGTAATGTAGTTTATTTCTGTGTGGATTTTTTTTTCAAGAAGGGTTTTAAGTTCAACTACATTGTGATTCATAGACAGTGATTAATCTTTGGTTAATAATTTAGTATGAGTCAATTCAATTGCATATGCTCCGAATGGTGCGGTTATCAATATCGCTAACACGGCGACAGTTAAAATAATTTCGCCACAGGGTAAGCCCAAAGCAAGAGGAACTCCACCGATGGCGGCTTGTACTGTCGCTTTTGGCATATAAGCAAAAACGCAGAAAAAGCGTTCTTTCATCGTTAATGACGTTTTTATTAAACAAGCGAAAACCCCGGTTGTTCTGAAAATCAGCCCAAATAAAATAACGATAATTGCTCCGATTCCGGCAATCAATGCATAATGGATATTTACAGTCGCACCAACTAGAACGAAAAGAATTACTTCGGCTGCAATCCATAGTTTTGAGAACTTTACCGATAATCGTTGAGCAAGTATCTCATACTTGTAAAATAGGGTTGCCCCCATTGCCATCACGGCCAATAATCCGGAGAAAGGAATTATATGCTCTAGACTTTGTTCTAATGCGACCAATAGGAAGGCGATACTCAGCAGAATCAATACTTTTATGGTATCGCGAATATGAAATTTCCGGAAGAATAAATTTAAAATCCAACCACTCAAAACACCTCCTGATAATCCCGTAAATAATGATATGGGAATTAAATAAATATCCGATATATGTACACCGGTTCCGGAAAGAAGTCCCGCGAATACAGTAAATAATACGATAACGAATACATCGTCTATTGCCCCGCTTGCCATTATCAATTGAGGTATTCCCTTTTTTACCCCAAAGCCTTTTTCAATCAACCCGATCATCTTGTGTACGATAACGGCAGGAGAAACCGCTGCTACGACTGTACCCATTAACGCTGCTTCCAAATAACTTATATTTAGCAACAATGGAGCGATAATTACCACTCCCAATATCTCGAAACAAGCCGGTAAGAAACTCATTAGTAATGCTGAGCGACCTACACGCTTTAAGATACGCAGATCCAATGCAAGACCTGCACGGGTCAATATGATAATCAATGCTACTTTTCTAAGTTCTGGGGAGATCTGAAGTAATTTATCATCTAAAAGATTAAGACAAAAAGGACCTAATACGATTCCGGCGACCAACATACCCAATAAAGGCGGTATGCTGATTTTATTAAAGAGATACCCCAATAAGAGACCTAATAGAAACAAATAAGCAAGACTCGTCAACATATATATTGCATTAAATAATAATACAAAATTAAAACATTCTGTTTGAGTTGAAACGATGCTATCATTATTTTGATTTTGATTTCTTATATCAATGAATCTATCTAAAGGGATGTCTGGAACTCTTTTAGCTAGAACATTCTGGATAATAATCTGTTTTTATATAAAAAAACATTTAACAAATATGAGTCGTTTTATCCTTCTGTTTTTGATCCTCACGATCAGCGTCCAATCCAAAGCTCAATATCAGAACACCCAGGATGGGAACCTGAAAGGCCATGTGAAATCCGTAAAAATGATTCATCAAAAAGTTGCTATGGATGGGGACTCGATATGGGGCGAAAATGCATCCGATAATGATCCGTTTTGGTTCAACGGCTATGTGGATACGTATTATATTTTCGATTCTGAAGGTAGAACTATTGAGTATCATCAGTATTTCACGGAAGATGCTGATGATAACAAAACTCTTAGCCGTTATGATAAAAGCGGTTTGTTAAAAGAACAGGTTTTTTATTCCGACAAAAAGAAAACAGGAAGTATGGAGTTCAAGCACGATTCAGACGGTCGTATTACAAAAGTGACCAGATATGATGAAAATGGAATTGAAACGGATTGCGTGCATCATATCCGAAAAAGCTTCGAACGCTTACCTGTAAACAAGGGTCATAACAATATTTGGATATATAAATACGATAGCGAGGGGCGCTGTATCGAAGAAAAATGTTTATTCCCAAATGGAAAAATCAACTATCGCCAAATCTTTTTTTATGATGAGAATGGGCGACAGGAACGCATGATCTCTTTTGATCACGAGAATATCCAAAATCTTTCTGTTAGCTATCAATACGATAAGAAAAACCGATTGAATACCATAATTCGAATCAGCCCAGTCAAAAAGAGCGTTACCAGATACCGCTATGATATGTATGATAATGTTGTCTATACGAGAATGAGGGAAGTAGACATTCTTTCAGAGCGTGGAAACGAAAAAAAGAAGGACAATTGTACAGAATCATCCTTCTTTTATGATTATGACGACCAAGACAATTGGGTTCAAATGATTTTCTCAAAAGATGGTCAGCCTGAATATATTCAGAAAAGAGAAATTAAATATTTCTAATCTTACTTTTTGGGTTGTTTTTTCATGGATTTGATCTGTTCTTTCGTCAGATAGTTTCCATCATTATCGAAATATAACTCTGTATCGTTTGGTTGAGTGTTTATCTCAATTTCATAACCGAATGGGCAGCGCTCTATTTGTAGAATAGAATTGGACGGATAATTTGTTTTTACATATTGCAAAATGGCCATTGGAAAAGCATCTCCGGCCATGACTTTGATTCCATCATTACTTTTCACCTCTTTCCACTGACCGTCACGAGAGAACTCTACTTCAGAATCAGAACCTAATTTAACTTCAAACTCCATCAATCGTCCGTCTGCTTTTACTTTTATGATATCATCTCCGGGAAAATATTTTGCAAGAAAATCTTGTGCGTTTTGTGGCAATTTTGATGCGTCCACATCTGCCATCTCTTTTTTCTCACATGCTTGTTTTTTGTCTTTCTTGTGTTGACCATAAACATTGGTAAATACAAATCCCATCATCATAACTACTGCAAACATTAAGAATTTTGTCTTCATAATTCAAGTTTTTAAATTAGAATATATTTGTTGTTTAATCGGAATAGACTAATAATGAAACATAATCCACGACTTCGTTCATCGGTCTTATTTCACCGGAGTGACCTTGACGTAGGACCTTAACCTCTATTGCTTGTTTCGGAGAACTCATTTTGGCAAAATCAAGAAGTGCCATAATGGCTCCGAATCCACATATTGAGATATGTTTTTCCTGAACACGCCGCTCAAACTCATTACAGTCTTGTTGTAAGATTGCATCAAGAGCATAATCATCCAATTCCTTTCCTATG